>NZ_JBFPDP010000032.1:0-59437 GCF_040830845.1 Sivoneniella epilithica UHCC 1019 | reverse complement strand
CATGATTGGTTCAGAGGTAGCTGCCGCTCTATTCTCTCCCATCTATCCACCAAAATAAAGTTGACAGCCTACTAGTTTAAAGCTCTTTCAACTTTGCTTTAAAAGCGATTGGATTAAAATTAAAACTTTTCAGAAGTTCTATACCGCTCCATTGATGCAGGTGCTTATCTTTAGATTGAGCAGAAGTCACTGCCCATAAAACAAAATTTGAATTTTGTTCAGCCTGACTCAGTTCTCCTGCTGTAAGGATGAAAGACAAATCTGTACCGGAGACTCCCTTTACTTCGACATCTTCTCGTTTACCTTCTTTAACACACCTCAAGTCATACCCACATTTGATTCGTTCAACAGACTCAACGTGCCACCCTTGCTGCTTGTATTGAGCCGTTACAGTTTCAATAGCTATCTGCTCAATTTCCCTGTTGCTATCTGAATTACCAAAACCAGCACCAGATGAGATTGGAATTGCTGACTCTGGCTCTTTTCTTTCTTGAATAGAAGAAGGTGTAGTAGCCTTTAAGCTTGCGCCTTTTCGATGTCCTATTAATTTTTCAATATGCTTATCCCAAAACTCAGCCAACAAGCAGACGTATTCTTCTTTAAAACTACCCCCCGACTCACGATGATCAAAGTATGCTCCGGAGAACCGATGGTTTGCCTTAAGTAAATCGGCTCTCAATGGTTCTTCAAAATCAACACAGGAGTTCCATTCTATGTCAACGTAAAAATTCCCATTACTTTCGTCAATTCCCGAATAGCAAGTGTCCAAGTTTTTATACAAATCCTGCTGAAGTCTCAACTGCTCTTCTGGATGTGCAGCAACAACAACTCCGCTAGCAAAATACCCAAGAGGCTTATCTTGTGTGCGTTTAAAAAACACAACATCACCCGTTTTCACAGTTTTTATGTCGCCGCACTCCCAGAAAACACGGTAAGGATAGCCTTTATTGATTGAGCATATAGCTTCCTTTATTAAGTCATTGATTGAGGAGTTGTCTGTTCTATTACACAGAAAAATTCGTGTTGCCATTTCAAAGCCCTCAGCTATTATTTGGGACACATTGGAAAGATTCGTATCTTAGTGTTCCCGTACATACAGAGAAGCTCTCGTGGTCGCACCTTTTTCCATCGGGCGATCTCATTTTGTTTGAGAGAAGGCAATTAATTAGAGAAGAGTGTAAGGAAAATCGCGTTTCCATTTGAATTATCTACTTGTAGAAAGAGCGATCGCTGACAGCAGACATTATGATAAAAGTGACCGTCTTCACTTAAGTTGTCTAAATCTATGACAGATGCCCTAGTACCCTCCCGACTTCAGCAGGCGATCGATGTTGCAGAAGCGTTATCGCTAGAAGAACAGCAACTGTTAGTAGAGATTTTGGCAAAGCGACTACATCGGCACCAGCGTCAACAATTTCTAGAAGAGATTCAAGAAATTCGTCAGGACGTTGCACAAGTCAGCATCCAATATGGTTCTGTGAAAGACTTTCTAGTGGAGTTAGATGCTTGAGACAAATTGCTTGGAGTCTAAAATCTCTGCGCGCTTTTAAGCGTATGGTGCGCTAAAATCCCCAACTACGCCCCATGATTGAAGAGACCCTGGAACAACTCGCCGCAGATCCCTTCCATCTCACGTTGAAAACTCATAAGCTTGCAGGGAGTTTTCTGGAATGTGGGCTTGCTCAATCGACTATAGCTATCGCATCCTCTTTGAATTTGTGGTTAATCCAGAAAAAAGCGAAGAAGAGATAATCTTATTGCTAAATTTCGGCGATCATGATGATGTCTATTAGCGAACACTGCTATTTAGATCCTTTGACCCTGAAATCTGTTTTTAGCTAATGAATCGAACATTTTGGATTACTGCTTTAGTCTCCTTCACCAATTCTCTCAGCTTCACGATTCTGATTCCAATTTTGTATTTATATGGCAAGCAATTTAATCTGACGGACTTTCAAACGAGCTTGCTATTTTCGATTTATTCCGTAGCTCAATTTTTTGCAACCCCAGTGATTGGCAAGTTAAGCGATCGTGTTGGGCGCAAACCACTTTTGATCATCAGCTTAGCAGGCACCGTGATTGCAAACTTGATGGCAGGCACCGCTAGCACCGCAGGAATTCTCTTTCTTGCCCGTTTTCTTGATGGCATCACTGGCGGCAATGCATCCGTTGCTCAAGCGGTTGTTTCAGATATTGTTCCACCCCAAGATCGGGCAAAAGCATTTGGAATTTATAGTGCTATCACCTTTGGATTAGCCTTTATCTTAGGTCCAGTGATTAGTTTAATCGCACAAAGTTTTTCCTTGGGAGCAGGATTCTTAGTTGCTAGTGCTTGTGCCTTACTATCACTGTTGATTACTGTGTTCTTTTTACCAGAAACATTACAAACAAAAGCAGCTAAGGCAACTAATATTTTTGATGTTGGAATTGGAAACTTAGTGAAAGGGTTAACGATTCCTAAAGTAGGCATTTTACTGATTATAAATTTTTTGATTGGGACTACTTTTACAATTTTTACTTTTGCGTTTCAGCCCTATTTTATTAATGTGCTAAATCAATCTAGCCAATCTCTAACGTTGATGTTTGTGATGTTTGGGGCGATCGCAATTTTAATGCAGGCAGCAGCCATTCCTGTATTAGTTAAACATATTAGTTTAGTTAGCATTTTGTTGGTTTCTATTCTTGCTCGTAGCCTATCGTTTGCGATAATGCCGTTAGTTCCTAGTATTATTTATTTTGTGGGTGTCAGTTTGATTTTCTCAGTGTTTAACGCTTTTGTGCAGCCCATGATTACGACACTGATTTCCCTCAATTCAGATACAAAAACTCAAGGCACTGCCTTGGGTCTAAATGCTTCTTATCTAAATGTTTCTAATGCGTTTGGTCCCATCATTGCAGGATTAATTGTCAATCAGTCTGATTTTAATACTTACAAATATCCATTTTATCTGGCAGGATTCCTAACATTTTTAGTGTGGATATTTGCGATCGCCAAGCGTGATCAATTTACTCCCACAGCAAAACCGTCTCACTCGTAATATCTATTTTGTTGGTCTCCAAACATAGTTTCCAATTGTGTTAATATAGCCTGCCTGCCCCTCTGTATAAACTAACGCCAAACCGTCTACAAAGTTTAACGCCAGTCCAAATTGGAGAGAAATAACCATTTTCCCAGTTGGGTCAATATACCCATAGCGATCGCCCTTTTTTACAGCGGCTAACCCATTTGAGAAGCGATTGGCTCGATCAAATTGTGGCGGAATTACAACTTTCCCCGTCTTATCGATGTAACCCCATTTTTCATCTAGCTGAACGCTTGCCATTCCTTCATGGAACTCTCGAATTTCATCAAACTGGGGTGAAATTATTACCTTACCTGTTGTGTCGATATAGCCCCATTTTTCATTCTGCTGGACTCCGGCAAATCCTTCACTAAAAGTCCACATTCCTGACAGCCAATCGCCTTCCCACTGAGGCTGAATCACCATTTTTCCAGTTTTGTTGATGTAGCCTCGTTTATCGTCCACTAATACCGGAGCCAGTCTATTTGCAAATGCCATGGCATAGTCAAATTGAGCCGGAATCGCAACCTTTCCAGTTTTATCAAGGTAACCCCACTTCTCACCCATTTTCACAGCCGCTAATCCCTCTTTAAATGCCTGCGCTTCTTCATATTGGGTTGGAATGATAAGGGTTCCAGCTTTGTCAATATAGCCATACTTTGTCCCTAATACAACCAGTGCTAAGCCATCAGAAAAACCAAACGCCAGACGATATCTTGCTGGAATAACAGGCTTCCCGGTTTGATCAATAAACCCATAGCGATCATTTGCTTTATACTGCGCCCGATCGCCTACAAAACCCCACACTAAATCATCAAATTGGGGTGGAATGATAATTGTGCCTGTGCGATCGATAAAGCCATATTTGCTGCCCTGACTGATCCGAAATAAAGGTTTAGCTTCCTGTGTGGGTGCTTTCATAACTTGGGCATTCAAAAACACGGGTGTCAAAGCCTGATTGAGCGATCGCGCTATCCCAGCCTCAGCTTGGCTCATCAAACCAAAACTTGTTATCAATGTCAGCCAAACAAATTTAGAAACAATCATCACAACTTATTATTACAACTCATAAAACCCAACTCATAAAACCCAAAGACAGACCAGACTTATTCCTGTTTCGTCTCTACCTTACGGCTGAAGTGAAATCTCTATCTTAAGAGTCTTAGAGATGCCCTAAGCAGATTGATAGATTGACTCAATAGAAAAGACAAATTTAATTTTATTCGGGAGAGCAGTTATGACAGACGTTGTTAAATCTGTAAAAGATGCAATCAAAAGCGCTGTTCAAGATAGCGATATCCCTGGCGTTGGAAGTGATAAACCTGTTGTTCCTGATCTAGTCGATGAAACCAGTACAACGCAAAACCTGGATGCGGAGATGCTCAAGGAAGCGATCGCTGAGGGAGATACCAAAGGTCTTAGTGTTGATGTGGGTGCAGACTATGCAGCCGCCCAAGACATGAGTACAGGAACAGTAGATGCTGCGGAAGCAGAAGCCATTGTTGCCCCTGAGTTTGAGGTTTCTACTCCAGCACAAGTTTCAGTGCCAACCATGTCTGCAAATGATCAAATTGATTATACCGACATGGCAAAAGATATGAATCCTTCTGGTGCTGGAGCCGGAAATTTGACTGACGACTTGGTTAAAAAAGCATTGGACTTAGGTAAACCAGGCAGTTAATTGAGCCTAGTAACGGTTATTTTCTATAGTGAGCAGTTCGGATACTCAAGCGCCACAAAAAGCAAGGCACTGTATATAGGAAAAGCTATAGCCCCTTGCGGTTATAGCTTTTTTATTTATCTCAACACAAGTGAAGCAGATTGAAGCAAGCCGATTACAAACCCCAAAACGCCGCCAAGATTGACGATCGCTTGGAGTTCACTTTGAACAATGCCATTGATTGCGGCTTCTAGATCGGCGGCAGAAGTGGCTTTTACTCGGTCAATAATCACTTGGTCGATGTTGAGAATGGGAATTGCCTGCGCGACGATCGCTTCCAAATCTCGCTCTAAATATCGTTCTAAAATCAACGCGAGTTCTAGGCTAACGGTTTCCAATGATTCGTTGACGACGGGCGAGGTTCGGAGGCGACTTAGAATCACGCTAGCAAGACTTTCCCACTCAATCGATTGACCCAGTTCTTCTAAAAAATCCGAGCCTTGTTCTTGCACATAGCCGCGCACAGTATCCCGTAGAGTTTTACGCAACTGCCGCACCGTAGAAACGGGCAGATTTTGCATAGACAGGTTTTGTAGCCATTCTTTTAAGCGCGATCGCATATTGAGCGAAGTCATGAGTTCTCGCAGTCGAGCATTACATTCTTCTCGTTCATCCAAACAGAATGTACGCAGCCGCGCTAAAGCATTACGACTTCCAAACAGATTGGCAACGACCCAATAGGTGCCGCTGGTTTTTTCGCGGAATCCTTCATCAATCACTTGAATATTGCGATCTGTGAGAAAGTCGATCAACGCTTGCCGCAACACATCGGGAGGCAGCACCACATCTAAACTCCAGCTTGCTAGCTTAGTGGCTTGCTCATCCGATAGCTGAAATTCTAGTAGCACCTTGTCAAAAATTTGATTCAATTGAGCTTCCAAAAAATCTTCCTGTCGCGCCAACACTTTCAATAGACGCGGGAGAGATTGCCCAAATAAATCTTGTAAAACATTCGCTAAAATTTTTGCTGTTTTTTGTTGCTTATCGGCTTCCACTTGATCCAGCGCCAGTTTAAGCAACCACAGTAGTGCCCCTTGCACCCGCTCAGTTTGCAGCAGTCGCCGCGCCAGTTTTTGCAGTTCGTCAGGGGTCAGCAGCGACCCCATAATGGTGTCAGAAATCCGCTTGGCTAACCGTTCTTGGTTACGGGGAATGAGTCCGGGAGTGAAGGGAATCTTGCGTCCGGCAAAATACTTTGCTTTATAGGGACGAAACAACATCCGAATAGCAATGTCGTTGGTGAAATAGCCAATGATACCGCCAACGACAGGAGGCGCAACATACAGCCAAAGAGTGGAAAGATCCAAGGGAGACATTGGAAGTTTTGAGTTTTGAGTTTTAAGGTTTATTCGCGAAGCGTCTCTGAAGGAGAGATTTTGAGTTTTGTTCGCGTTTGCGTACCAAAAAATTGCTACTCAAAACTACTTCGTAATCACCAGCACTCCCATCGTACCCCCCGCAATGGGATAGTGCGTAACGGTGGAAAACCCTACCTCTAAGGCAAGGGTTCGCTGCTCTTGTCCTGTGGGAAAGCGATCGAGGCTAGGAGCGAGGTAGGCATATTCTTTAGAGTAGCCGTAGTGACTGGCGACGGGAACCACCACAGTATCTAGGTACCATTGCTGAAAGCCTCTCACTAGTGGATTCGTAGGTCGATGTAAATCGAGAATGGCGGCAGTGGCTCCCGGTTTTAGGATGCGCTGAAGTTCTTGCAGAGCGCGGGGAATATTGCCCACATTACGCAACCCGTAGCCCATAGTGGCAGCATCGAAGTGATTGTCCGGCAGGGGTAGGTTCAGGGCATCTCCTTCCATCCAGGTGATAGGTAGGGTGAGATGGCGATTTTGCACTCGCTGACGGGCGATCTCAAGTTGCTCTGTGGCAAAATCTACGCCGATGACTTGTCCAATTTTGCCAACCCGTTCTGCAAGCATCTGGGCTAGATCTCCGCTGCCACAGCACACATCTACACAGGTGTCCCCCGGTTTAGCACCGCTCCACTTTACCGCCATTTGTTTCCAGATGCGATGTTGTCCTAAGCTAAGCCAGTTGTTGAGTGGGTCATAAACGGGAGCGATGCGATCGAACAGGGCGCGAACAGAATCAGCAGTCGAGTCAGTCATACAAGTAAATTAAGGGGGCAACAGAGGATTTCCCTAGATACTTAGTTTTGCATCGATCAAGCCCGATTCGCTACTTTTTATAGCGACACGATTTCCGACATGATGAATTTGTTGGGTAGCATTGCTGGATTTGCGATTCTCTATAGTATTCAGCCGAAAAGCAGTGAACTGAAAGCACTGAGCTAAAAGGTTTTCTTATCGTTGAGATTGAAGAGTTCAATGGCAGAGCTTAAGCCCTTCGTCAATCACACCGCTTATATTCATTTTAGCTCCTGGTATTTTGGCACTATCTTTCCAGACCTCTTCTATCGGCATGGCAGTGTTCCCGTACTTATTTTTGGCGGCACCATTCACAGCGTAAAGTTTTCCATTCGCTTTGAACACTACAGCACTATCGGATTCGCATTCTAGCAACCCGCTGAGTGTGAGTGGATACTCATCTCCCCAAGTCTGTTGTGAGATAGTTATTGAGGTGGGAAGCACTGAGGTGGCATTAATGTTAGAGGGTGATGAATCAGAGCGCAAGCGAGCAGCTACAAATATTCCCACCCCAATTGCGGCTGTCGCTGTCCATATAATCAATCTGGCTTTGTTAGGCATATTTGTACCTGAAGTAGTTCTTCTTGAGTTCCCAAAATCAAGGGCATATTAGACTTGAAACATCATAAAATCCTGATAATTATTAAATAGTTAAGGTCATCACTTCAATAACGCTTTACTAGATGAATGCCGCTGATTGAGCTGCTGGGGCAAGATCAAAGGTTTCGCCCGGTTGAGGGATGAGAAGTTGAGTTGGGCTACCGGAAGCGATGAGGCGATCGCGGAACTCTGTTGCACTGCCTACCGATTTAATCAATAGTTGCAGAAGTCCTGTAGCGCGAACGTCTCCTCGCGTCGTGGGTAAAAAATAGCGAGGTTGTAAGGTTTCGATCAGTTGTAGTGCCTCAGTTCCACCCATAATCACTTGTCCCAGAAGGGGGAAGATTTGGGCAATGATGGGGGCGATCGCCACATCGACTCGTCCCAATTTTGCCAAATCCTTCAAAGGTGAAAAATGCGGCTCGTAGTATAGCGTTTCGCCGCTTGCTAAATCTTTCAGCAAATAGCCATTTTCCACCTGCCCAGGCTGAATTTCAGCCCCCAACACTCCCGTAATTTGCAGATTTTCAGCAATCACCGTATCTTGCCACGGCGCGATCGCAGTCACTTTCTGATAGCCCAAACCTTTCACCACCTTCGCTGCCGTTGGAGATGCAACTACCGGAATAGCGCGATCTAGCTTTTCTAGCGTAGGTCTGTGGCAGTGATCATCCACACCCTGCGATAGCAAAATCAGGTCAAGTGGCGGCAATGTTTCTGGTGTGATGGTGAGTGGCGTATTGTGGTGTGCGGTGAATAACCACGGTTGCCCATAGAACACCAGCGGATCAACCAGCCACGGATCAACCAAAATTGTCTTTCCAGCTAGTTCAAACAGCCAGCTATTCAGGTCGATCCAGGTCAATTTCATTGTGTTTGCAATTCTTAACAACTATCCTGATAGTAACGCCAAGAATAGGCGGATTTTGCGAAACTCAAAACTCAAAGCTTTTATGACTCCTCCCATTGCATTGACGATCGCTGGTTCTGATAGTGGCGGTGGTGCAGGCATTCAAGCCGATTTACGCACCTTCGCTTTTCACAAAGTCCATGGAACTAGCGCCATCACTTGCATCACCGCGCAGAATACGTTGGGCGTGACGCGGGTAGATGCATTGCCGCCCGAATCCGTCGGGGCGCAAATGGAAGCAGTCGTCAGCGATATTGGAGTGCAGGCAGCAAAAACGGGAATGTTGCTGAATCAAGGGATTATTGCGATCGCGGCGCAATCTATTCAAACCCTGCAAATCCCAAATTTAGTGGTCGATCCGGTGATGGTGTCACGCACCGGGGCGCAGTTGATTGATGATGCCGCGATCTCTACCCTGCGAACTGCTCTGATTCCTCTGGCAACGGTTCTTACTCCCAATCGCTATGAAGCCCAAATACTAGCAAGTATGGAGATTCACACCCTAGAAGACATGCAACTTGCAGCCCAAAAAATTCATCGGCTAGGCGCAAAAGCAGTCTTGGTTAAAGGGGGCGGTATGGCTGGAAACCTGCGCGGTGTGGATGTTTGGTGGGATGGACAAGCGATAGAAATATTAGAGACAGAAGTGGTGGAAACGACCAATACTCACGGCACAGGTTGTACGTTATCTGCGGCGATCGCAGCAAATTTGGCGATCGGACACAATGCCCTCACTGCTACTCGTCTTGCTAAGGTATACGTCACCACTACCCTTCACTATGCGCTGGCGATCGGCAAAGGTCAGGGACCCGTTGGACACTTTTTCCCCTTGTTACAACCGAATGTCCTACTTGGATGAACTGGAAGGATTGAACTGAATATATCGTTAATTGCTTCAAAGCATATGATGACTTGCTGCATTTCTGACTTTTCTAGAGCAAATCCATCCATATAATATAGAAGCGTTATAGAGGCAGACGCAGACTCCTCCATTAGATTCTGCTGCTGCTCAAGACCTGCCGAACCGATCGCTAGGGGAGACTGCTCGTTTATGTCAATGATTGAGACAAAAACCGAACCCATGGTTATTAACATGGGTCCTCACCATCCTGCCAGTCACGGATGCTTCCGGTTGGTTGTGACCCTGGATGGCGAGAACGTGATCGATTGCGAACCCGTGCTGGGTTATCTGCATCGCGGCATGGAAAAAATCGCCGAAAATCGCACCAACCTGATGTATGTGCCCTACACCAGCCGCTGGGATTACTACGGCGGCATGTTTAATGAAGCAGTGACCGTTAATGCAGTGGAAAAACTAGCCAAGGTTCCCGTTCCGAAACGGGCTAGCTATATCCGCGTCATCATGCTGGAATTAGGGCGCTTGGTCAATCATTTGCTATGGCTGGGTCCATTCGTGGCAGATATTGGCGCGCAAACGCCCTTCTTCTATACGCTGCGCGATCGCGAAATGATTTTGGATTTATACGAAGCGGTAAGCGGCTACCGTATGGTTAACCATAATTATTTCCGCATTGGCGGCGTAGCGGCAGATCTGCCCTACGGTTGGGTGGATAAGTGCCAAGAATTTGCCGATTACATGATGCCCGTGATCGATGAGTATGAAAAACTGATCACCAACAATCCGATCTTTATTCGTCGGGTGGAAGGTGTGGGTACGCTCAGCCGGGAAGAAGCGATTAACTGGGGCTGCTCTGGTCCCATGCTGCGAGCTTCTGGTGTGAAGTGGGACTTGCGAAAGGTGGATCACTACGAATGCTATGACGACTTTGATTGGGATGTGGTGTGGGCAACTGAGGGAGACTGCCTTGCCCGATATGTCGTGCGGATGCAAGAAATGCGCGAGTCCGTCAAGATTATCCAGCAAGCTTTGAAAGGGCTGCCCGGTGGTGCCTACGAAAATCTAGAAGCAAAACGCATTTCTGCGGGCAAAAAATCGGAGTGGGATGGTGCCGATTATCAGTACATCAGCAAGAAGGTAGCTCCCACATTCAAAATTCCTGCCGGAGAACACTATGTGCGGATCGAAGCGGGTCGCGGCGAGATGGGCATCTTCATCATGGGGAACGATAATGTCTTCCCGTGGCGCTGGAAGATTCGTCCTGCGGATTTCAACAATCTTCAGGTGTTACCCAATCTGTTGAGGGGACGCAAAGTCGCCGATATCTTTGTAATTTTAGGCAGCGTGGATGTGGTGATGGGATCAGTCGATCGCTAATCTGACTTCATTTATCACCATGTTTTTTACGAGTTGGGGTGGCAGGTGCTGCCCTTTTTTCGTAGGTGGGTCGGCTCAAAATGCGAAAGTACAAGGCTTTGCTATCGCTTTCTAAAAGGCACAAGTAAGAGAAATTTTGCCAGCCTTTTTGAGTCATCAAGCGACCGTTGCCCATCACTTCGGTGCTAATGAATTGGCTGCCGACTTTTGTCTCAAAGCGATCGCGGCGGGTTTTCGCATCGTCTATTAGCTGGATCTGACGGATTTCCTTCACCGGACGATATAGATCGCGAGCATAGGTTTGGCAACTTTGCACGGTTGGATCAGCTGTTGAACCAGCAGATTGAGCAGGGGTTGGGCTTGGGAAAACCAACGTAGCAGTCAGGCAACATATGAAAAAAAGTGGACGGGTCATCACGCGAAGCAATTAGAAACAGGTTGTAAAAATATACCGCTCTGTTTTAACGCATTTTAAGCAGATTGCAAGGAAAGCCCACGATCGCGCTGTCCAAGTGTCTTGCGATCGCCGTATGCTAGTGAGTGACCCGTGAATTAGGACAATCCCGATGGCAGATCCGATTACGCCCGAAGTGAGCCAACGCATTTGCACTCACATGAATGATGACCATGCTGAAGCGGTGACGCTCTATGCCAAAGTGTATGGCAATTTGCCCGAAGCCACCGCTGCTAGAATCGCCGCGATCGATCCCGAAGGCATGGATTTAGATACGCAGGTCAATGGCTCCAACACGTCTGTACGGATTACCTTTGACCATGTTCTGCAAGATTCTGAAGATGCCCATCAAACGTTGATTGCGATGGTTAAGCAGGCAAGACAACAGACGAAGAGTTGAGATAGGTTTCAGGTGCCGGGTTTCAGGGGACAGGGAACTCTTTTTCAAAAACTGTTTAAAAGCAGGAGACCCGGAGTCTACGCCTACCGCAAGCATCCCGTATTGCTGCTACCTTCCGGTCCTGACAAAATTTGGGCGTTGCGATCGCATAGATCCGAGTCAGACTTCACCATAGCATTTCTAGGCACAAGTTTTTACACCGTCACAGCCTGTCTCCCAAAAAACTCAAAAACCTTTCAAGTGCAAGCGATTGAGCAAAAGCAAGCTTTTTTGCTTTCAAAAAACTAAACCTCTCCTCGAATCGTGAACGAATAATCGCCGCCGGGTTCTAGCTGATAATCTTTTTGTTCTAAAAATCGTCCTAGTGGCTCTTTGATCAAAGCTCTTCCTAAAGAGGGCTGCACCGAAAGCTCACCGAGCCGAAAACACCATGCAAATTGCCACTCAAACTGATTTGCCCGAACTTCACCCTCTAGCATCCCTTGCTGCCAGCAGTGGCGAGTGATCCGAACATAGGCAGTGGTTTGGGGAAGGCGTTTAGCCACAAAAACTCTAAATAAACGAGTGCAGATTAAACGATAACTGACTTTGCTAGTTGAACATCAGATCTCGATATCCACAATACCAAACCCGTAGGACTTGCGTTCATAGAACTTGTGACCGATGTTCCCCAATCATTGGACTTGGCTGAGCATCCTTCATGGCAGGAAAAGTCTTAAAAGTAGCTAGTCAGAAAGCTGCTATAAAAATTCGCTTGATATGAATTGTACCAATGGGGGGATGGCAAGCTAGGAAGGTTGGTATAACAATTCTTAAATGAGTTGCGATAGATCATAAGCGCAATTTGAAATCTAATGAAACCGTCGGGGGCTAGAGGTATGGTTCGGCGCGATCGCTCAAGCAAATAGTCAGACTAATAAACGCTTGCTCAACCATAACCTTTGGTTACAAATTGTATCGTGATCGCCCTAATCGTTTTATGACTTCGTTTTACGATTAAAGCCCAGTACGACAAACCAAATCTTTTAGGAAAACATACGGATTTAGTGCAACTAAAGGGGAATTCTATTTTTAGCAAATGATTGGAAAGTCTGCTGTCATCAGAGAGAATAGTTTTTCAATCCTAGCAAAACGCACTCAGCTTGAAAGACAACATCTACTAAGTTATGGCTTCTATTGCCCGTAAGAACTTATTTGAAGATATTCCTCGCTTTATTGTTGCTCAAGCCGGAATTATGTTTGCCGTCAGTTTGGTAACCATTCAAGTGGGAATTTTAGATGGTTTTAGTCGATCAACGACTCGATTGATCGAACAATCAAATGCTGACTTGTGGGTCACTTCCAAGGAAATGCTCCAGCTAGAAATCACCTTACCGATACCGCTACAGCGATTGACTCAAGCGCGGGAAGTGGAAGGAGTAGCCCATGCAGAAGCTATTATTTCTCGCAACTCCCTTTGGCTAGATACAAATGAAAAGATCGTGCCCATTCGGGTTTGGGGGTTTAATCCAACGGGTCGGCTGTTTGGTAATTGGGCGATCGCTCAAGGAACATCCGCTGCTTTAAAGGAGCCGTATACCTTCATTACAGACAGAAGCAATCTCAACGCATTGAACCTCAAGAAAGTAGGAGAAACAGGCAAAATCGTGCCGCTAAAAGCCAAGTTAGTTGGGTTAAGCGAGTACACCCAATCGATGGCATCTAGCACCTCTATCTATGCGTCCTTAGAATCTGCGAATGCGTTCACATCAGGATTAGGCTCTTCCTTAAACTGCACCGTCAATTCAGGTGATATAGATTGCAAAAATCCGCTCTCAACGACTGATATTCCATTAGGTGAACCTCAGTCTCAACCGCGCCGTCTAAATTTAGCAGACCCGATTACCTATGTACTCGTTCAAGCAAAACCAGGGCAAGACCTCCAGGTACTTAAACAGCGCTTGGAAGCGAAGTTGCCAAACACTCGCGCTTATACCCAGGAGGAAATGGCATTGATCACACGATCCTTCTGGCGAGAACGGACTGGAATTGGTTTCATTTTGGGATTGGGCGCAGCCGTAGGGGTGATTGTGGGGATTGTGGTGGTTAGCCAGATTTTGTATTCATCGGTTTCAGATCACTTAAAAGAGTTTGGAACTCTAAAGGCTATGGGCGCGTCTGATTGGGTAATATACGGCGTAATTACAGAGCAAGCGCTGTGGATGGCAATCCTGGGATACATTCCTAGCATGGCGCTTTGTTGGGGCTTGGGTGCTTGGACGGTTGCCGCGAAAGGAATTGTAATTTTGATTACCCCCACGACCGCGATCGCTGTTTTTGGACTGACTGTATTCATGTGTGTCGGCTCTGCACTAATCGCTATTCAAAAGGTGACCCATGTTGATCCCGCAATTGTTTTTAAAGCTTGACCGTTTGATCCGCGATTCCACAAAGCGGATTCCTCACGGGAATCGCCCTATAGCTCCCTTATCCAAATGAGTAAGTCATCTGGTATTCTCGTTACACTAGTTAATAAACGACTGTTTCTGTTTAATTTGCTAAATCAATCCAAATCATGCGGATAATACGTATTCTTGATTGAAGCTAAAGTCTCTAGTTCGCTCTTGATGAATCGTTAAAACTAAACACCTTTTGCTTGTGTCCATGCCTCTGTCTACCATCTACACGCACCCAGAGATTTAATCAATGACTGCTTCGCAAATCCACGTTAACAAACTCATTCAGCATTCAGAGTATTCTGCATCTACTGCGGAGGAACGTGCCCTTTATACCCCAGGCACTTGGGAAAATGCTCCCGCCAGCATTTGGGAAAGGTCAGACAAACGGGCAGTGGTGGCAACAGGTGTAAAGATAGCGTTTCGTACTGGAGCGGATTCTACTCCGATTCTTCAGGGCATTGACTTAGAAATTCCCCGGGGTGAAATTCAACTGCTGATGGGGCCGTCTGGGTCTGGCAAAACGACTTTACTTTCGATCTTGGCTGGAATCTTGACTCCAACGGCAGGAACAGTCTGTCTGTTAGGGCAAGAAATTACGCGCATGTCTAAGGACGAGCTATCTCGCTTTCGCTTGAAAAACATTGGCTTTATTTTTCAAGGATTTAATTTATTTCCAGCCCTAACTGCTTCTGAAAATGTCGAAGTGGCGCTGAGAATGAAGGGTGTTCGCAAATCTGAAGCGCGCAAGCAAGCAAAAGATCTGTTGATGGAAGTGGGGTTGAATGAGCGCATGAATCATCTTCCCCGCGATTTATCGGGTGGGCAAAAGCAACGAGTGGCGATCGCTCGTGCGTTGGCAGATAACCCCAAGCTGATCATGGCAGACGAACCCACTGCTTCTTTGGATTCACATAGTGGGCACGCGGTGATCGAACTGCTGCGGAAACTAGCAAAAGAGAACGGACGCACCGTATTAATCGTTACGCATGATTCGCGTTTAATCGATGTGGCGGACCGGGTGGCATATTTGGAAGACGGAAGACTGGTAGGCTAAGTGAGAGGTGAGAGGTGAGAGGCAGTTCCATCATTCAGGATTTGCAAGGTGGCTTAATTGTTTCGTGCCAAGCTCCGATTGAGTCTCCCATGCATCAGCCGTTGGTGATTGTGGCAATGGCAGAAGCGGCGGTTAACCAAGGGGCGATCGCGGTTCGGTTAGATACGCCTGCTCATGTGGAAGCAGTGCGGCAAAAAGTTCCCTCACCGATCATTGGCTTGTGGAAGCAGCAAATTCCAGGCTTTGAGGTGTATATTACGCCTCAGTTTGATCATGCAGCCGCGATCGCCGAAGCAGGAGCCGATATTATTGCCATTGATGCAACCCTACGATCTCGCCCTAACCAAGAAACGGTTGCTACACTAATTACGCGAATTCATGCTGAGTTAGGCAAACTCGTGATGGCAGATGTAGACACGCTGGAATCGGCGATCGCAGCGGCTGATGCAGGAGCCGATCTGATAGGCACCACCTTATATGGCTATACCGCCGCTACTCAACATCTCAAACCACCGGGCTTCGATTTGTTATCTGAACTGGTCGAAAAATTGGAAGTACCGATTATTTGTGAAGGGGGAATTGCCTCTACCCAAATGGCAAAACAGGCGTTAGACCTAGGAGCCTATGCCGTGGTAGTAGGCACTGCTATTACGGGGATCGATCTGCAAGTGAAAGCTTATGCAACAACCTTAAAGACACAAAAAACACATAAGAGATTGCGGTTCGATGCTTAGCTTTTTTGAAATACGCTTTAACTCAAGCGTTCGGGCTAGACAAGGGCTGAAGTTCCTTGTCTAGCTTTATTAGAGAAATGTCGCCGAAAACTTAGAACGTGAAGGTTGTTCTAATGGTGCCAATCACTATATCTTGGTTGCTTGAGTTGTGATCGGGAGCCGTGAGCCACACCACACCTGGAGTAATCGCGATGTTGTCATTGAGGCGATACTGATAAAACGCTTCAACGTGAATAGAGGTACTAGGATCTCGACCGATCACAGATCTAAGTCCGCTGGAAACAGAATCTACTCGTGGTTCCACACCCACAATGATGCCGCCCAAGCTGCCATCTCTACCTAAATCGGGGAATGCCAGACCCACTGCCCAGTTGAAAATATTGAGGTCACCCCGTGGTAATACACCGCGTGTGGCAAGGGTGCGGGTAGTTGTGTAGCCAAATGAGCCGTTAATCACGAACTTAGGACTCAACTGGAACGATGCCGCTGCTCCATAAGCATTACTAGAAGTGGGAATATCCAGCCCTTCTAAAGGAGTACCTGCTAACAGCGGATTGCTTAGAAAAAACGATCGCAAATTGGCACGGTTGCTGCCTGTGGAACCGTTGGCGGTGAAATCAGTGTTGTAGGAATGAATGTAGGTTAAGCCGACAGTAAATTTCTCTGATGGTCTTATGGTTAATTGCCCGATCGCACCATAGGATCCATTAAATAAGCCTGCTCCTGCTAATGGAGAGCTAGCATCATTGGCGAGATACCCTGCACTAATCTCAATGAAATCATTTAGTTCATACTTCAACCCAATACCCGTGCCATTCACCAGGTAGTAAATAGCATTACGAGTCCCAAAGTGGGTCAGTGCCCCTGTACCGCCGTCTCCATCCAAGAAAGGGTTAACCGTATCAGTGAAGTCATCGATCGCGCCTGCATTCGCTTCTAGCGTCACCGTTAGCTTTTCGCCCACCGGAAATTGATAGAGCAATGCATCAATACTGACTGAGTTATTGTTGTCATTGTCAAACGCCGCTCCCGCAAACCGCAAATCTCCTTCAGGCGTAAAGGTAGAGGCACCCGAAAGAGCATTGAGGCTAGTAGCTTGCAACCGAGTCCGCAGCACATCTTTGCCGGTAAAGGTTGTGTCAAAGTTTAGCCGAACGCGATCGCCCACAATCGTAGTTCTAGGAATATCTGCACCATCGGCACCTTGTCCGGTAAAAGCACTGACCACGCCAAAAACCACTTCACCATTCAGCTTGGTCGTAGTAGAAAACTGCTGTTTCTCTAACGTTGCTGTACGCACTTCTAACCCTTCAACGCGACCCCGCAACGCTGCCAACTCAGTTCCAAACTCTTCCTGAAGTCTCTTAACGACTTCCAGATCTTCCTTTCTAACAAAATCTGCTGTTGCTGCCGCAATTAATTCCTGAATTTTATCTAAGCAAGCATTCAAACCTGCCGCAAATTCAAACCGAGTTAAGGCACGATTGCCACGAAAGGTTTTATCGGGATAGCCCACAATACAGCCATAACGCTCTACCAAGGATTGCAGCGCTTGAAATGCCCAGTCGGTGGGTCTAACATCGGTTAGCTGAGAAACAGAGGTAACTTGATCTATCTCATTTATAGAAACCGACTCAACGTCAAGCTGAGAAACTTTGAAGCTCTCTATTACAGATACGGCAGTTTTTTCTTGAGCCGATACCTCTTGAGCCGATACCTCTTGAGCCGATCCCGATGAAACTGCGATCGCTGCCAGCAAAACTTGACTTAGCAGGAGAGAATTTCTAACTAACTTCAACATCTACTTACCTCACACTCAATACAGGGTCTTCAAGCTATCAGTTTTTCTTGTGTCAGTTTCGGCTTTATTAAAGAGCGGCTCTTTTAAAGCAGAGACTCTAAAAGTACACCAAAATGATAATGATTACCATTCCAAGTTAGATTTAGAGAAATCTGATTTCTAGTCTAGATCTAGCCTTAATGAAAGTAAATCTCAACTTTAATATTTTCTCTTTCAGCTATCTATTCTGATTTGTATAGAACAGATCTACCATTTTGAGTAGATTTGCTGTATTATTTTAGTCTGGTAAGCAATGCTGAAAAGCGGTTGAGTTGTTTTTGGGAATCATGGCATGAACCTAGAACTACTGCCCCTTGGGTCTGTGATTCAAGGATCTTTGAGTCAAGGACTAGAAGTTCGTCTACACGCAGAAGTGCTAGTGGAAGATATGCGGGTGGGGAAGTTTTTGGTGGTGCAAGGACGGCGATCGCGTTTCTTCTGTATGTTGACTGATGTGGCACTGGGCACCAGCAGTTCCCGCATTTTGGCAAACCCGCCGGAACCTGAGAATACCTTTTTGCAAGAAGTGCTAGCGGGTACAGGCACCTATGGCACGGTGAATCTTACGCCAATGCTGATGATTAGTGAGGAGCAGGGAATAGGAAATAGGGAACGGGGAACAGAGGAGCAAAAAAGCAAAACTAATTCAAAACTCAAAACCCAAAATATCTCCTACGGAGACGCTACGCGAACAAAATCCTCTTCTTCAAAACTTGCCTCCTACCAGGTTCAATCTAGTGCTGAGATCGAGTTGCTGCCTGTCAAAACTATTCCTAGCCACTTTAGCCAGGTGTTTGATGCCAGTGAATGGGATTTTCGGGCGGTGTTTGGCTGGGAAGATGATCCCCATCGGCGTAACTTTGCGATCGGTCAGCCCATCGATATGGAAGTGCCAATTTGTTTAGATCTCGATCGCTTTGTCGAGCGCAGCAATGGCATATTCGGCAAATCGGGCACCGGCAAATCTTTTCTGACGCGGCTATTGCTGTCAGGTATTATTCGCAAACAGGCAGCAGTGAATTTAATTTTCGACATGCACTCAGAATATGGCTGGGAGGCGACTCGTGAAGGGAAACAGTTTAGCACTGTGAAAGGCTTGCGGCAGTTGTTTCCTGGACAGGTGCAAATTTATACGCTTGACCCAGAATCCACGAAGCGACGTGGGGTGCGCGATGCCCAAGAGCTTTACATCAGCTATGACCAAATTGATGTAGAAGACTTGATGTTGGTGCGGGGCGAACTGAACCTGTCGGAAGCCAGTTTAGAAAATGCCATCATCTTACGCAATGAATTTGGCAAAGCCTGGATTTCGCGCCTGTTGACCATGAACAACCCAGAAATTCAAGAGTTTTGCGAAACGAAGATGGGCAGCAAATCTTCGATCATGGCACTGCAACGCAAACTACAACGGTTGGATGGATTGAAATATATTCGCAATACCTGTCCCCATAATTATGTCGGGCAAATTTTGGATTCTCTGGAAGCGGGTAAGCATGTAGTCGTTGAATTTGGTTCGCAATCCAATTTGTTGTCTTATATGTTGGCAACCAATGTGATTGCGCGACGGATTCACCATGCCTATGTGCAAAAGGCAGAGCGATTTTTGCAGACCAAAAACGTCAGCGATCGCCCGCAACAAATGGTAATCACCATTGAAGAAGCCCATCGGTTTCTCGATCCGGCAACGGTTGGACAAACTATTTTTGGCACGATCGCCCGTGAAATGCGAAAGTACTTTGTCACCTTGCTAGTAGTTGATCAGCGTCCTTCTGGGATAGATAACGAAGTCATGTCTCAAATCGGCACCCGGATTACTGCCCTGCTCAATGATGAGAAAGATATTGATGCCATTTTTACGGGTGTTTCTGGCGCGCAAGGGTTGCGATCGGTCTTAGCAAAACTAGATTCTAAACAACAAGCGCTCATTTTAGGACATGCCGTCCCGATGCCCGTTGTGATTCGCACTCGTGCCTATGATGAAACCTTCTACGCCGCAGTAGGTGACACTGCTTGGGATGAAATTCCTGATTCAGTCGTGTTCAAAGCGGCTGAAGCTGCCAGAGCAGATCTAGGCTTTTAACCAATCTAACTGACACACCACAGTCGTATAACCTTCATATGGCTGCTAAACAGGTTAGATATAACTATAGTCTCGCTCAAAAGTCTTACTACCACTCTTTGAGTGCGTCTTTATCTATTTCAGTGATGGTGGTGGATTCATTTTTCCAATCTACTAATTTTGCAATTCTTGCCCCCTTTTTGGTTCGGTTTCCTCTACCCCAGTCCATAAAACCGCCCTTTCAACTTCGGTTATCCCTGCTGATTCAGTCTATTCAGATTCAAAGAATTAATTCACTATAGAGTCATGGAGATATAAAGTTATTCCGGTAGCAATTGCTTTCTAACATCCAGTGACACTAAAGCTTAGCCATTTAACTTCTCTTAACTCACCCTATGTCATACACCAAGATCACCCTACCGGAGGAAACAAAAATGCAGCTATCACGTCTACAATCTTTGTTAGGAATCTTTAAAGTGAACTCATAATGATTTCGACTTGGCAGGTTCAGTTCCTTTGCCTTAAAGTTCTTCCTATCGTCATTTAGCTATTCGCCTCTTTGTTATTTATCTCTTCTCTGCTAGATATCTAGCACCTTTATTCTAAATAAGTTTCTTGAAGAATAATAGTCTTGCGCTTTTTCCGAAAAGGCTTCTATTAACGATGTTACTTATCTTCTCCTAAAAGGGGTTTCTCATTTTTCTAGTTGTTTTTTCCGTTTGTTGTTTACGGAGTGATTGTCACCAATGACCACTGCCACTGCAAAATCTAGTAGTACTGCAAAATCTAAGGCTGCAAAGCCTACTTTTACCGCAGATATGGTTCGGACCTACCTCCATGAAATTGGTCGGGTTCCCATGTTGACCCATGAGCAAGAAATTATTTTTGGTAAGCAAGTGCAGCAAATGATGGCGCTGCAAGACAAAAAAGAAGCACTGTCTAAGGTGTTAGATCATGAGCCAACCGATCAAGAGCTAGCAGATGATGCTCGTATCAGCGAAGACGATCTAAAAGATGTAATGCATCGGGGTCGTCGGGCTAAGCAAAAAATGATTGAGGCAAATCTGCGCTTGGTGGTGTCGATCGCTAAGAAGTATCAGAAGCGAAATCTAGAGTTTTTGGATCTGATTCAAGAAGGCACGATGGGCTTAGAGCGCGGTGTGGAAAAGTTTGATCCGATGCGCGGCTATAAGTTCTCGACCTATGCCTATTGGTGGATTCGTCAGGCAATTACCCGTGCGATCGCGCAACAAGCGCGCACTATTCGGTTGCCAATTCACATTACCGAAAAGCTGAACAAGATCAAAAAAACTCAGCGGGAACTTTCCCAGCAGTTAGGACGGGCAGCCACTGCGTCTGAAGTAGCTGAAGCGTTGGAGCTAGAACCGAGCCAAATTCGCGAGTTTTTGACTCTGGCACGACAACCTGTTTCCCTAGACTTGCGAGTGGGCGATAATCAGGATACTGAACTGCAAGACTTGCTAGAAGATGATGGTCCTTCGCCAGAAACTTATATGGCGCAGGAATCCTTACGGCAAGATCTAGCAACTTTAATGGCAGACCTTACGCCGCAACAGCGAGAAGTGATTGCTCTGCGATTTGGGTTGGAGGATGGTCATGAACTATCGCTAGCGAAAGTCGGTGAACGGATGAGCATTAGCCGCGAGAGAGTTCGTCAACTAGAGCGTCAAGCCTTGGATCACCTGCGTCGGCGTAAAGCGCGAGTGCGTGAATACTTGGCGAGTTAAGGCAGGGAATAGGAAGTAGGGGAACGCAAAACCCTGTACCCTGTACCCTATAACCTATCCCCTTCTTCTCATGGCATTACAGGATTTCCAGATTTGCGATCGCGACCTCACTGATGAGCAACTCACTGAATATTTGCCTGCACAGGCGATCGCGGTGGATACCGAAACCATGGGGTTAAATCCTCAACGCGATCGCCTGTGTTTGGTGCAATTGTGCGATCCGAGCGATCGGGTTACGGTAGTGCGAATTCAGCGGGGGCAAACATTAGCACCTAATTTAAAATGTCTTCTAGAATCTAAAAACGGCGTAAAGATTTTTCACTTTGCCCGATTTGACATCACCACTTTGCGCCACCATCTTGATATTTACGTTCAGCCAATTTTTTGTACCAAAATTGCTAGCAAACTAGCGCGTACTTATGCTCCCAAGCATGGGCTGAAAGATCTAGTAATGGAGCTAGAAAAGGTAGAACTGGATAAAAGCGCTCAAAGTTCGGATTGGGGCAATGCGGCAAATCTATCCGATGAGCAACTCCGCTATGCTGCAAACGATGTTCGTTATTTGATCAGCGCTCGTGAAAAACTGATCGCGATGCTAGAGCGTGAAGAACGCTGGCAATTGGCGCAAGATTGCTTTCAATGTTTACCTGCGATCGCATCTCTTGACCTACTGCACTATCAAAATATTTTTGAACATTAAGTATTATTACTCATCACCAGTACTTGAAAACGAGGATCATCGCGCAGGCTATCGAAAGCGGAATCGGTTTTGGCGGCTTCCTTGCTGCGTTCAGGATTAAGTTGAATCGCTCGTTTGAGGCTATCTAGCATCGCCTCTGGTTGACCTTGCAGGGCATAACAGCGGGCTTTACCAAACCATGCCAGAAAAAAGTCGGGCTTAACTAAAATCGCTTGATCATAGGCAGCGATCGCCTCTTCCCAACGCTGTTGTTTCGTGAGTAAGGTGCCACGACCAAACCAGGCTTCTGGAAAATCAGGTTTTAGCTGAAGGGCGCGATCGTAAGCCGCGATCGCTTTATCCAACTGTTGTAACTTCACTTGGGCGGCTCCATAGCTAAACCAGGCTTTAAAGTTTTCTGGCTCCATAGTTAAGGCTTTGTCGTAGCACGCGATCGCCTCCTCAAAACGATTTTCAAAGTAAAACGCCTTGCCCTGTTCCACATAATCATCAGCCGTAAACGAAAGCTGAGCATTAGTCAATTGCAATCGTTCAAGCTGTTGCGTCAAGGCTTGAATTTTTTGTTGCGTTTCAGGCGTGGCATTTTCTCGGAAGGGCGACGGCGTAGTCTGAGAAAGCTCTTGAATAATCTGATCTTTTTCCTTTTGAGTATCTAAAAACAGACTTTTAAGCTGAGATAGCTGATCATGAAACTCCGCTTCCAGTGCTTCAATCTTTTTCTGAAAGTCCTCTGTTTGCTGCTTCAGTTCCGCCGTAACTTCTGCCTCTAGCTGTTTTTCAACTTCTTCTTTAAGCTGCTTTCTCGTTTCGCTCACGATTTGATTCAATACACTGCGCCGAATGAACCAAATCCCGATCGCGGCTAGCACCGGTAAGCAAGTCAGCACTGCCAACAACACATTTAATAAAGCCGTGGTGTGATTAAAGGCGCGATCCACTTCATCTTGAATTTGGGCACGAATGGTAATACTGCGTTCCATATCCCGCTCAACCAATTCTTGTAGTTGCTTGTCTTCTTGCAAGCGCTGCAACTTTTCCCAAAACGATGGATTTGTAGTGGGAACCGCAGGCGCAATTTGAGATGCAGCGGTTGGGGTTGATTCTGCTAAGGCAGGCTGGCTAAAAGTCCCACTGCCCAGCAAGGATATAAAGATCGCAAAGACAAAAATACCTTGATTCCAACGCCCCATAGCATCCAGGTGAAACGCTCTCCCTACTCTAACAGCGATCGCTGTTGTCATTCACGCACCCTATTTCTTCTAAGGAGTAAGAACAGGGTCGCTTGATTTTTTGTAAAGAAACCCTAAATTTCTAAAATCGCTGGAAAGCTGATAACGACTCATTTAGCCGCGATCGCGGTCATAATTGCGCTTTCAAATAGTGTACATTTTGTCTTCAATGCCGCTGTTGCTATTCATCTGCTAGCCTTATGCGATCGTCCGCCATTTTGCCTCTTGCTATGACTTCTATTTCCCAAACTCAATCTCGTTATCTCATTCCCCCATTTGAGCGAATTCAATTTACGGGATTATTTGTCCTAGCAACGGGGGTTGGCTGGTTTCTGATTGGGTTGATTCTGCGATCAGTGCAAGATCCAACAGTGGTCACCTACTTGGAAGGGAAAGGCTTACTGTCGGCGCTAGTTACTGGTTTTGTTTCGGGCACTGTCGTTAGTGCAACTCAATGGCTCGTGCTAAGGCGATATCTCCCCGATTGGCTGTGGATTTTGGCAGGTGCAACTGGATATGTCTTACTCACAACTACCTTAGAAGCATGGTGGGGCTGGCTTGGATATGCGATGACTCTGCCAGAAGTAGCTGCCCTTACCGGAAAAATACTTCCCCAGACGATGGTGATGCTCACGGGGGGGATTCGCACGGTGTTAGCAACTATCTGCTCACTCTGGTTAGGATTAGCGCAGTGGCTTTTGCTACGGCAATATACCGACTCAAGCCGTTGGTGGGTTGGAGTGCCCTCGATCGCGGTAGTTGTTTCGGCGTTATTCACTGCTTTTAGTGCCGGGTTGGTGCTGCTGAACGTCAACTTTCCATTGGATGGCAATGTTTTAGGGGCAGGCATTTTGGGGATTACCCAGGCGATCGCGCTATGTACGTTGCAGCGACGACCCTGCAATAAACCTTTGACCTCACTCACAATGGCTCCAAACCTAGACTACAACCAAGCCAATCGTTTAGGAAAACGGCTGCACCAGCATTTGAGTGATGCTTGGACGAGTGAGCATCTCAATCAAGAGTCCCTTCACTATTGGGTCGCTGTGACGGAAACTGGAGCGATCGCAGCCTACAAACCCATCAGCCAGGCTGCCATTGACCAAGTGCAACAAACCCCACTACCTAAATTAGTCATTCCCGAAGTGTTGCACCCGGAAAATGGCGTTACTCCGCCCTTGGCACAGTTCGATGTCACCTTTTTACCGTCGGGTAAGCTACAAATCCATCCCTATTCTGGGGTGCCGCTACTGTGGGTTACGCTAGGCATGTTAACGATGATCATTGCCGCCAGCGCGATCGTGGCTCACTTCAATCCCGCTTTAATTGATATAAATTAGAATCAATTCACCAGCTTTTTGCCCCTAATTTTTTTAGAGTTGCTGAATGCAGACATGATTTTCATTGGTAGGGGTAGCGCCTTGTGCCTACCCTTGCTGGGATAAGGGCAACCACAAGGGATTGCCCCTACGAATTTCATATCTAGATTCAGCAACGCCAATTTTTTCACCTGAACCCCAAACTCCGAATCCTGAACCCTGAACCCTGCCCCGAATGAAAAACCGAATTATTCTGATGGGTCTCGCGATGTTGCTGGCGTTCATCTGGCATAGTGGAAAATATTCTCCTATGTCACACGCTATGACGATCGCACAGCCATTTGTATATCCTACCAGCGCCCAGGTGAACCAGGTTGATGATTATCACGGCACCTCCGTAGCCGATCCGTATCGCTGGTTAGAAAATCCCGATTCCCCTGAAAGCCGAGCTTGGATTGAGGCGCAAAATAAGCTGACGATGGGCTTTTTGGCAGAGATTCCGGCACGCGATCGCCTGCGCGATCGTCTAACAAAATTATGGAACTACGAAAAATACAGTATTCCTTTCAAGCAGGGCGATCAGTCGCAAAACAACGCGACCCAACGCTACTTTTACTTTAAAAACGACGGTTTACAAAACCAAAGCGTCCTTTATACCCTCAAAACGTTGACCGACGCGCCCAGGCTACTGCTTGATCCCAATACCCTTTCTGCCGATGGCACCGTGGCGCTAGGGGGATTATCCGTCAGTGAAAACGGCAAACTGCTTGCTTATGGCTTGTCTACCTCTGGCTCCGACTGGCAAACCTGGAAAGTCCGCGACGTGGAAACTGGAAAAGATCTGCCCGACGAAATCAACTGGGTCAAATTTTCGGGGGCATCGTGGAGCCATGACCACACGGGCTTTTTCTATTCCCGCTACGACGAACCTAACAGCAAAACCCAACTGGAAGATGTTAATTATTTCCAAAAGTTGTACTACCATCGTCTGGGCACATCCCAGTCAGACGATGTGCTGATTTATGATCGCCCCGATCACAAAGAATGGGGCTTTAGCGGCAGCGTAACTGAAGACGGACGCTATTTGCTGATTTCCGTCTGGCTAGGAACCGATCCGCGCAATTTAGTGTTTTACAAAGATCTTACGGCTCCAAATGCGCCTGTAGTCGAACTAATCAACACCTTTGAAGCTGAATATTCCCTGGTGGATAATGACGGTAGCACGTTCTGGTTCCGCACCGATTTAGACGCGCCTCGCGGTCGAGTGATTGCGATCGATCTGGCGAATCCTACCAAAGAACAGTGGCAGGAAATCATTCCCGAATCGGCGGAAACCCTGAAAGGTGTGGGGTTATTAAACAATCAATTTGTCGCGTCCTACCTAAAAGATGCCCGTAGCCAAATCCGGCTCTATGATTTGCAGGGTCAGCTAGTGCGAGAAGTAGAACTGCCAGGAATTGGCTCTGCGGGTGGATTTGGCGGTAAACGCTACGATACCGAAACCTTTTATAGCTTTACTAGCTTTACTACCCCACCCACCATCTATCGCTACAACACGATCACGGGTGAAAGCATAATCTTTCGCCAGCCCAGAGTCGATTTCAAACCACAAGACTATGAAACCCGCCAGGTGTTCTATCCCAGTAAGGATGGCACCTCGGTGCCCATGTTTATCGTCCATAAAAAAGGACTGAAACTGGATAGCACCAATCCCACCTATTTGTATGGCTATGGCGGGTTTGGTGTCTCGCTTACTCCGAGTTTCTCCGTCAGCCTGCTGACCTGGATGGAGATGGGGGGCGTGTATGCGGTGCCCAGTTTGCGCGGTGGCGGTGAGTATGGCGAAGACTGGCACCAGGCAGGCATGAAACTGAAAAAGCAAACGGTGTTTGATGATTTTATTGCAGCAGCAGAGTGGCTGATTACGAATAAATATACGAGTTCGCCCAAGTTGGCGATCGCGGGTGGCAGTAATGGCGGGTTGCTGGTGGGTGCCTGCATGACTCAGCGCCCAGAGCTATTTGGGGCGGCGTTACCGGCGGTGGGCGTGATGGATATGCTGCGCTTCCACAAGTTCACCATTGGCTGGGCGTGGATTTCGGAATATGGCTCTCCAGACAATCCAAAAGAGTTCAAAACTCTCTATGCTTACTCGCCACTGCACACTCTCAAACCGGGTACTGTCTATCCCGCCACGTTGATCACCACTGCCGACCACGACGATCGCGTGGTGCCTGCTCATAGCTTCAAGTTTGCTGCTGCCCTACAATTTGCCCATAAAGGGACGGTGCCTGTGCTGATTCGGATTGAAACTAAAGCCGGACATGGAGCGGGAAAACCCACCACAAAAATTATTGAGGAAGCCAGCGATCGCTGGGCTTTTTTGGTGAAGACGTTGGATATGGCGATCGGCGATCGAATTCTACCTTAATCTGGCTGGTAAAGCAGTGCCTACTTTATTCTGCGACTTTACTCATCTAATAGACTTCTCACACCACGTCCATCTCGGCTTAACACATGGGTATAAATCATCGTTGTTTGCACATCTTTATGCCCAAGCAGTTCTTGCACCGTCCGAATGTCCTATCCTGCTTGTAAAAGATGAGTTGCAAAGCTGTTGACAAATTACAGCCGTTGTTCTGATTTAGTTAATAAGCTGATCAGCATTTAAATTGCATAATTGAATAATAAGAATAATTAGACCACCCGTGCCATGCCAGCAAAGAGTTTTCTAAGTTCAGATCAAGTAGATAAATTGCAAAAAGCTCTTCGACAGAGTGAACTACCTCATATTCGAGAACGAATTTTAATTCTTTTACTTCAAAACAATGGTAAAACTCAACGAGGAATTGCCGATTTTATAGGATGTTCACCTCGAACAGTTGCCTATTGGTGTATGCCTGGTGACCCTGACAAATTGGAGAGTTTGCAAAATTAACGAAACCAAGAGAGTCATCGCAAAGCGACTGCTGAATATATCAGATTATTATTAGAAACAATTGACCAAGAGCCAGCAGAGCTAGGGTATGAATTTGGACGATGGAGTGGAGACCGTTTAGCACCCTATTTAACAAAGAAAACTGGAATTGAGCTCAGTGGTTCTCAGGTGAGGAGGATTCTAAAGCGAAAAAAGTATAGTTATATTTGGGCAAAATATAGCTTAGAGGATAAACAGAATCCAGTAAAAAGAATTGAGTTCAAAGAGAGATTATTCAAGTACTTAGCCAATGCTAAGGAAAAGCCAAATCAAATTCAGGTATGGTTTTGGGACGAGAGTGGATTTAGTTTGCGAGTGATTCGACGGAAAAACTGGAGTCAGAAAGGGCACCGTACAAAGATTAAAGGTCAGCGCCGTAAAGGGCGAGTAAATGTCATGGGAGGCATTCGAGAATCAGACCGCAAACGAATCTGTTTCTTTGTTAAAAAGGGAGAGGGCGATATCTTTTATGAGCAACTACAACAGTTCAATCAACTGATTCAGAATGAATGGGTCTCTCAAGGCAATAGACCTGAAGACTTTCAAGCAAAGGGAACCAAGATTGTCATCATGCTAGATAATGCCAGTTATCACAAACGTCTTGATATTCGAGAGAAGATTGCTCAGGAACTTCCCAACATTATTTTAGAGTTCTTACCTGCCTATAGTCCTGACCTGAATATTATTGAGCTTGTTTGGCATTCTTGTAAAGAATATATTGCGCATCGACTGTTCAAGTCAGTAGATGAATTGAAAGAATTGCTAGAAAGACTGCTCAATCAAGGCGAGTTGATTATCAAGTGGAATCGTAAGATAAAGAATAAGGGGAATATGCATATTGCAACTTAAATGCACATTAGCTTATCGTCTCGCGAGTTACCAACAAGAGCATATTACTTCATGCCAGGTGAATGGCACGAATATCACTTTACTTTTGATCCGAAAATTGGCGGTGATGAATATTTAGCGCACTCAGTATCTACGATTTTGTTGATGAAAAGCGAGACAAAGCGTTGCCCTATGGAGTATATGACCTCTATCTTAATCAAGATTGGGTGAGCGTTGGCATTGACCATGACACGGCTCAATTTGCGCTCGAATCGATTTGATGCTGGTGGGACGAGATGGGTTCACCCCTTTGTCTTGACGCTCATCGGTTCCTGATTACTGCTGACTGCGGCGGCAGCAATGGGTATTGAGTCAGGCTTTGGAAGTTAGAGTTGCAGCATCTAGCTGATGAAACAGATCTTCCTCCATCCTTTACATAATGGCACTACCAACTCTTGATTCACAGGTCTAGAATAGTACCAAATGCTGTTGGGCAAAGAGAGAAATGTCCTTGGTCTGGCTCATTCAGGATTTCCTTTAACAGTACTTGAACTCTACTCTACAGCATCTTTTTCATGCGCTTGCTTTAAGCTTTTAGGGTTCTCGACCCCTCTCATTCTTGTAACCACGCTATAATTCAGTCGGAGCGTATAGGAATTTTCTGATGAGTAATCCCATTGTTCATGCCTTTTTTGTTGGCAGAGCGCTAGCAGACACCTTATATGATCACGCAGAACTTGCCTTTACCGATGCATTAAGTGAGTTAGGTAAGCTGGATGCAGAACTCCGAGAGAATTTACGCACTTTGAGCGATCGCGTGATCGAGCGGGCAGCCCAAGAAGAAGCCGCTGCAACCCAGGGGCGATCGAGCCATTCCGCTGCTGCATCTCCTTTCCAATCCGATGACTTGCAAACAGTGATTGACGAGTTGCGGGCAGAAGTCGCTCGATTGCGCTCCGAACTGAAGCAATATCGCAGCCGTACTTCATAACCACGTTTGCGCATCCTTTGATAGCATCAAAGATATTAGCCTAGGGATAAGAATCGAGTGTCTGTTTTTCCTCACGACTCCAACCTGTCTAAGCAGCCAACGGAGCCACATCCTGAAAGCGATAAGTCTCTTGCTCACTCGGACTCTTTATTCCCTGTCAACGATCAGAATGGGCAATACCCTAAAAATGGGAAAGATTCTCAATCATCTGTGAGTTTAGCGGCTGCGGGTTTAGTGGACACCGCCTCTGCGCTTGTCGAAGGGGCTAATGGTCGTGAGAACAATAATCTTACGGTGCCCCTGTCTGATTCAGACGAATATCTGAGCCAGGAACGCTTATCTCAGAAGATAGTGACCGCTTTTGAGCGATCGCCTGCCCTAAAGAATCGCGTGAAAGAAAAATCCTATGGTGACAAAGCCTATCGCTGGAATCGAACCAACTATTCTCGGCAGCGGCGCTTTGTCGATATTTGGGGCTTTGTGCTGACGCTGTTGTATTCTCAATGGCTGTATGGTAAGCCTTGGAGCTATCCTGGTGGCATGACGGAGGCTAAACGGGAGCAGCGTCGGCGATCGCAAGCCGTTTGGATGCGCGACACCTTGCTCGATCTAGGTCCGACTTTCATTAAAGTGGGTCAGCTTTTTTCCACTCGTGCCGACTTGTTCCCCACGGAATACGTTGAAGAACTATCCAAATTGCAAGACCGAGTACCTGCTTTTAGTTTTGAGCAAGCAAAATCTCTAATCGAGCAAGACTTAGGCAAATCTCTGCAAGAGCTTTATCTCAGCTTTGATCCAATCCCACTGGCAGCGGCAAGTTTAGGACAAGTGCATCGAGCCACCCTGCATTCGGGTGAAGATGTAGTGGTGAAGGTGCAGCGTCCGGGTTTAGTCAAGCTATTTCAAATTGACCTTGCCATTCTCAAGGGGATCGCTCGATATTTTCAAAAGCACCCAAAGTGGGGTCCAGGGCGCGACTGGATCGGCATTTACGATGAATGCTGCAAGATCTTGTATGAAGAAATTGATTACCTCAACGAAGGGCGCAACGCCGACACTTTCCGCCGCAACTTTCGGGATGAAGATTGGGTGATGGTGCCGCGTGTCTATTGGCGATATGCCTCTCCGCGTGTGTTAACGCTGGAATATTTGCCAGGTATCAAGATTAGTCATTATGAAGCTTTGGACGCTGCTGGACTCGATCGCAGTCGATTAGCTCAACTCGGTGCAAAAGCTTACCTAATTCAGCTTTTGAACGACGGCTTTTTCCATGCCGATCCTCATCCCGGCAACCTGGCAGTGAACCCGGATGGGGCGCTGATTTTTTATGACTTTGGCATGATGGGTCAGGTGAAACTTGTCACCCGTGAAAAGTTGTTGGATACTTTCTTTGGGGTGGCTCAAAAAGATGGCGATCGCGTCATGGCTTCTCTGATTGATCTCGGTGCTTTAACTCCCACCAGTGACATGGGGCCAGTGCGCCGTTCCATTCAGTTTATGCTCGATAATTTCATGGATAAGCCCTTTGAGACGCAATCCGTGGGAGCCATTAGCGATGATCTTTATGAAATCGCCTACGGTCAGCCGTTTCGCTTTCCAGCAACGTTCACCTTTGTCATGCGTGCCTTTTCAACCCTGGAAGGAGTTGGCAAGGGATTAGATCCACAATTTAACTTTATGGAGGTTGCAAAGCCTTTTGCACTGAAGATTATGGCAGATGGAAATCCTACCACTGATGCAAACAATATTTTAGGAGAATTGAGCCGTCAAGCTTCCCAAATTAGCAATACTGCTTTAGGATTGCCCCGACGCATTGAAGATACTTTAGAGAAACTGGAGCGCGGAGATATTCGAGTTCGGACGCGATCGCTGGAAACAGAGCGCATTTTACGCCGATTGAGTGGTGTAAATATGGGCACGAACTATACACTATTGGTGTGCACCTTTACATTGTCGGCTACGATTCTATTAGTCAGTGGTCAGGGCTGGCTTGCACTTGCTGCTGCCGCCGCCGCTGCGTTTGCAGGGTTCACTCTGATCCGCTTGATGATTCGGATTGATCGCAGCGATCGTATGCCATGATCTTTTTAATAGGTGCTCTTTTAATACCTGTTGACCCTCTAGCAACCCCCCTATGAAGCGTCTGTCTACCGGCTTAACAGATGTCGGCATTGTCCGCAGAGTCAACCAGGACGATTATTACATCGATCCTGAAGGTCGCTTTTTTATTGTGGCAGACGGTATGGGAGGACATGCAGGCGGTGAAGAAGCCAGCCATCTTGCTACCCAAACTATTCAGACTTATTTAGAAAACTACTGGCACACGGCTGAATCCTCAAAGACTATTCTGGAACAAGCGCTGCTAGAGGCAAACCAAGCAATCATCAATGACCAGCAGCAGCACCCAGAGCGAGGAGACATGGGCACCACCGTGGTCGTCTTGCTCTTTCGTGATGAACAGCCTTTATGTGCCCACATTGGCGATTCGCGGCTCTATCGGCTACGCGGTGCCAAACTCGATCAGATTACGGAAGACCACACTTGGGTTGCACTTGCTATCCGCATGGGTGAAATCTCGCCCGATCAAGGCAGAGTTCATCCCTGGCGGCATGTGTTAGCTCAGTGCTTAGGGCGAGAAGATTTGCGCCAAATCGATATTCAGCCAGTGCAGATCCAACCCAGCGATCGCCTGTTGCTGTGTAGTGATGGACTCACGGAAGAATTATCGGATCAAGTGATTGCCTCGCAGTTAAAATCCATTCGGGTTTGCGAGAAAGCTGCTGCTGCACTGATTAATGCAGCGAAAGAGCATGGTGGACGCGATAATATTACGGTGATTGTGTTGAGTATTGATGGATCAGGATAAATGAGTGCCGTTATCATCAACATAATTACTGAGTAACCCTAGCGTTTCTAAGCCGCTGTTATGATCAAATTGGGTTCAGAGTTGGGGTTGTAGCTCATCAGGATAGAGCGGTCGCCTCCTAAGCGACAGGTAGTGAGTTCGAGTCTCGCCAATCCCGTAAAAAAGTTAAAAGTCTCTGAAAAGTATGCTTTTCAGAGACTTTTATGCTGTCCTGATCAACCTCGTCCTGTCCAGCACCCAATTAGACAGCGTTTGATTTCGCTAAATTTAGGCAAATATTTGAGTAAATATCAAGTGTGTTTTCCAGATTGTGTATAACTTGCACTAAAGAGAGAGTCATCAATCTAAAAAAAGCTTTAAAGTCTCGTATATATAAGAATGTTTGATTTATTAAATTTTAGGCTAGGAGGATTGCCTCATCGCTAAGCGATCGCTTCAGGTATCACTTACTGGAATTCAACAGGCAAAACGAGCATTTGCCCTCAAGGGATGGACTCAGGAAAACTTAGCGGGAGAGGTGAGCTTAAAAACACGCCAACCTATCTGGCGGTTTTTTACTGGACAGCCCGTTGAGCGTCAGGTTTTTCTAGAAATTTGTTCAGTGCTGGAATTGGATTGGCGTGAGATCGTGGTTGATCCTCCCGCAGAATTTCCTGAATTAGGAGGATTGGGTCGCGCTCCATTGCCCGATCTGGATGCCCTAGTGCAAGAAGTGCGATCGCAACGCCAAGACAAAGTTCAAGACCAGTGCGGCATCCTACAACTATTAGACATCAGCCATCCCGTTAGCCTGGATGATATTTATATTGATGTCAATATTTTGGAAACCATTGCGAGTCAACAGCAGTTAGAGATTGCCAATCTACAAAATATTGAACCAGAAGACTTTGATCGCGTGGGCTTAGGTGAGGTTGATCAAGCCCAAGTGCTAGGGGTAACCGCCGTAGAAAACTACTCTAAGGTTCGGGTGCTAGGCAAACCGGGATCGGGCAAAACCACGTTCTTGCAGTATCTCGCCGTCCAGTGCAATCAAGGAGAGTGGGAGTCAGAGCGAGTCGCAATCTTCATCACGCTGAGGCATTTTGTTGAAGAATCGAGAGTTAGCGGCGAATTTAGCTTGTTAAACTACCTGCGCCAAGAGTTTTTCACCAATGGCATTGCTGATCCATCTGTAATCGAGACATTGCTTCTAGCGGGTCGGGTGCTGCTGTTACTGGATGGCATTGATGAAGTGCTGCATGACGAGAGCGTTGTAGTTCTTAAAGAAATTCGCCGTTTTTCAGACAAATATCATAAGAATCGGTTTGTAGCGACCTGCCGCACCGCTGCTCGGAGGCTTAGTTTACGCGGGTTTGCCGACGTGGAGGTTGCCCCATTTACTCAGGCTCAAATTGTTGCCTTTGCCCAAAAATGGTTTGTGGCGTTTACTAAAACGACTGCTCCGGCAGGGGTAGTGCAGTCTGGTCAGTTTATTAAAAAGCTGGACTTGCCGGAAAACTGGCAGTTTCGCCAACTGGTGGTGACTCCTCTGTTTTTGCATATGGCGTGCTGGGTGTTTCAGGGGGAAGGCAGATTTCCAACAAAGCGAACAGATTTTTATAAAGAAGGGTTAGATTTACTGCTAGGCAAATGGGATGAGGCGAGAGGGGTGGAGCGCGATGAGGTTTACCAGGGGTTTCGCCTGCCCCAAAAGCTGAAATTGCTGAGTCAGATTGCGGCGGCTACCTTTGAGCAGGGACAATACTTTTTTGAGCAACGGACACTTGAGCAATATATTGAGGACTATATTCGGCATCTGCCCAATGCGCCCACCGATGCTGAGGAACTGCAAGTCGAAAGTGGAGCGGTGCTGAGGGCGATCGAATCGCAACATGGATTAATCGTCGAACGGGCGCGGGGTATTTTCTCTTTTTCCTATCTGGCGTTTCAAGAATATTTCACGGCACGGAACATCGTTGCTAGCCACAACCTCCAAGCACTAGAGCAGGCATTGGGCGGGTTGGTCAGCCACATCACCGATCCCCACTGGCGGGAAGTGTTTTTGTTAACGGCTACGATGCTGCGGAGCGCGGATTCATTAGTGCAGTTGATGAAGCAGCAGATTGATGCCTTGGTTGTTCAAGATCCTTATCTACAGGAGTTTTTGCAATGGGCAAGTCAAAAATCGCAGACGCTCCCTACCGAAACAAAAGATGCCACGGCGCGAGCTTTTTACTTAGCACTGGCTCGAACGCCCTACATAGCATCCGATTTTGCGCTTGCCTGTACGCTCGACCAAGGAATGTTTTTGGATATCGCTTTGGATGATGTGTTGCAATCCTGCGCGATCGCCCAAAGTCCAGACTTTGCTCACGCTCATCTCTGTGGCAACGCCCTCAGCAATATTTTAGGCATCGTGCTGGATGCGGGCTTGCACAAATCGCTGCAACAACTCCAAAATGAATTCCCAGATATTGATCAAAACCAGGCACGGTTTCAGGCATGGTGGCAGCAACACCACACCGCTTGGGCAAACCATCTCACGAGTGAGATAAATAACTATCGGCAGATTCACCAGCACTGGCAGTTTAGCCCAGAACAACAGCAAGTGCTGCACCGCTACTACGCTGCCAATCAACTGCTGCTCGATTGTTTGCATAGCAACAGTGAAGTGACGGCAGCGGTTCGGCAGGATATTGAAGCTAGTTTACTACTATCCCAAAGGGAGATTGAAGCCAGGGAATGGCAATAACGCGGAAAAAGTTGCATTTCTGTAAAGAAATGCAACTTTTTCCGCCGGGTATACAAATCAAACAGTGGTCAAACCCGATTTCAAACGTCTGATCGTTATGCTTGGTAGGACACACACATTAGAGCTAGCCGCGAAAGTTTCTTAAAAAGTGTTTACCATCGCCACAGATTAGCTCAGGTTTCAATATGGCTACTTTATTGAATTATTCAATACCCGTGTCAAGACATCTCAAACTCGATCGCAGTCAACCGTTTATCTCTACAACGGTGAGCGATCATTCCATGAACACTCGGCACACTTGCCCCTGCTGTTCTAGGGTTTTGCTGCGCCACATGCGTTTGGATGGGCTTTACTGGCGCTGTGATCATTGCCATGAAGAGATGCCCATTTTATAAGTCAAAGGCGATCGCTGCAAGAGGCGGTTTTTTGTCATCCATGATTTTAAATTAGAGGTCAAAATGTCGCACGGATTAATCAATCTAACCCTGCCAGTCGTCATTCAAGAAATCGAAAATGTTTTGGATGAATATCCTGAACATCCTTATCAAACCGCTTTTGCGATGCCTAAATTGCATCAACAGTTGATTGCTCACATTCTCAGTAATGTTCCGAATCACTATGTTGTCGAAGAAGCAGACGAATTAGTTGGCAAACTCAAAGTTCGATCCTCTTCCCCTTTGCAGGAGCGTCTGCGGATGGAAATGGTGATCCGTGCCAGCATCTTGCATATCCTGCGCGAAAATGCCGATTGGTTGAGTCTCCGTGGCTCACGTGTTGAGATTGGTGCAGAAGCCACTGTTTAATTTGTGGAGCGATCGCTGACCTTTTTCTAAGCTTAGCAAAACAAGTTATTGACCTTTCAAAGCAAAATCCCCAACTCATTTGAGTTAGGGATTTTGTTGAACTAAGATTTAAAGCCCTTTAAGTCCTTCAATGGGTACGATGGGAAAGCGCCGATGTTGGGGGAGTGGGGGTTTGCGAATTAATCGTGGGTGGAAAAACCCAAGAGAAGCAAGAAATCAGTAGTAAAAATCCGAAGAGTGCAGCGGTCGTTTGCATAAAGAGAGGAAATTGCGATCGCTCTGCTACAGAAACTTGGGCAATAGACGAAGGGGGTGTTGAGACTGAATTCTGTCTAGTCAGCCTTACATGGTTAATCATCCTGAAAAGCCTTAATACTTGAAATAACAAACTACAGCTTGAAAATGCAACGTTAAACAACGGTATTAATTTTGCAGAACCTACCCTAGGAATGGAAGGGTATGTTTATTCCATCCATTACAATTACTTTAAAAAAATATTAAAATGGTAGCTTTTGATACCATTTTGCCAACTGCTACAACTATAAACATGGTTCTCATGTCGTTTTCGCATCCTTTAATAGCTTTCGTCCCTGTTGCTATGGCAAGACGTGAATTTTGGGTAAGTACAGTGACGGTCTACAATCTGGGAAGTATGTTGCAATTGTTTGAGCCGTTTTTCAAAAGATAACTCTTTATTGCAGTCCTTTAAGCAGAACTGCTTGCTCGTTGTTTTGTTTTTCTATACAATCCATATTTTGTTCCCAATAGCGATTTTTTCTGAGAAATCTTCTTAAATTGAACTTAAATTTGGCAGAGATCCCCCTCTAGAGGATTGAATCATTTGTGGATGTCGGTTATGTAACTCCTACATGGCATAAATCTGGATCGCTGGCTTGAGGTTTATTAAGGATTAGGTATGACTGAATTGTTGCTAACGGGTATGAGTTCTTTTCTTGCGGGAAGTATGATATTGCCTTTGGCGCTACATGTTCCCGATGGTTTTTTGAGTCTGCCGATCACGTTGATAGGCTGGGTGGTGGCGATCGCGCTAATTGCGATATGCCTAAAGCGCGCTCAAGCCGAATATCAAGAGCGCACGGTTCCACTAATGGGGGTGTGTGCAGCGTTTATTTTTGCGGCACAAATGATCAACTTCCCCATTCCAGGAGGCACCTCTGGGCATTTGCTGGGCGGCACCTTGGCTGGCGCATTGCTCGGTCCTTGGGCTGGCTCTTTGGTGATGGCAGTCGTGTTTATTGTGCAAGCCTTTTTATTTCAGGATGGCGGCATCACGGCACTGGGGTTTAATATCTTTCTAATGGGATTAATTGGTACGTTTGGTGGCTACTATCTGTATGCAGCGATTCGTAAAGCGCTAGGCTGGAACAGTTGGCGCGGGATTGGAACGGGTGCTGCTATTGCGGCTTGGGCAAGTGTGGTAGTGGCATCTGTAGTCTGTGCTTTTGCCTTGGCGTTGTCTGGAACGGTGCCGTTGAATGTGGCACTGCCTGCCATGGTGTTCTGGCATATGCTGATTGGGATCGGTGAAGCACTGATTACGGTGGTTGCTCTTGGGTTTATTTACCGGACTCGCCCTGACTTGATTTATAAAGCACCCAAAAATGCGATCGCCAGTCGTCCAATGGCATCGCGCTAAAAAGTGGAATTGAGTTTTGAGTTTTGAGTTTTGAGTTTTGAGTTTTGAGTTTTGAGTTTTGAGTTTTGAGTTTTGAGTTATCAAAAAGTCAAGCTATAAATTGAAAGAGGATTGATATCGTGTCTGATTCATCTCGCAATAAAACTGTGACGTTTGCGTTAATTGGGCTGGGCATTGCACTAGCGATCGCAACTTTTCTATCGCCATTTGCTAGTCAAAACCCAGATGGGCTAGATCGGGTCGCCCAAGATCATCAGTTTGATACGAAAGCGGTAGAAGAAACTCCGGCGAAACAACTCCCGTTTTATCAAGTATTTGAAGAATATGCACTTCGGGGTGTGCCTGACGCAGTAGCAACGTCCTTAGCCGGAATCATTGGCACCCTAGCCGCGTTTGGCTTAGCCTGGGGCATTGGCAAAGTTGTGGTGCGTAACTCTGCCGTTCCACCAGATGATGATGTCATCTCTCCAGAATAGGCGGCAAGAGAACAATCCATGCTGCTGCATATTGGGGCATTTCGGTTAGATGGGGATAGTGAACGGCGATCGCCTTGGCATGATTTAATTCCATCTACGCGGGTGTTGTGTACCGTGCTGATGGTGTTTGCGATCGCTCTCACCCCAAATGGGCAGTGGAAAACTTGGGGAATTTATGGACTTGGGATGATCACGTTGGCACTGTTTAGCCAAGTGACTTTGAGCGCCTTAGCCAAGCGAGTCGGAGTGGAGTTTATCTTTATCGGGGTCGTGCTGTTAGGAACGCTATTTCAGCGCAACGGCGAGATCGTTTGGCAATGGGGCTGGCTGCAAATCACTACGATTGGGCTGACTACCCTTGGCAGTGTGGCATTCAAAATGTTACTTTCCTTAACAATGGTAAACATTTTGATTTTGACTACCCCCATTCCAGCGTTATTGCACGCGATCGCGACTTTGCGCGTTCCACCGTTGCTTGTGGCAATTATGGCATCGATGTATCGGTATATTGCCGTGCTAACCGACGAGTTCCAATCCATGCGACGGGCGGCGTTGTCGCGAAATTTAATGAACAGCCGTAAAACTCAGCGTTTGGTAATCGGCAATATGGTTGGGGCATTGTTTATTCGCACTTACGATCGCGGCGAGCGGGTGCATCAGGCAATGTTAGCGCGGGGCTATACGGGGCTGTTTCCGCAAGCCGAGATCCCCAAAGGCGGTTGGCGAGATGGGGTTGCAATCACGGGGGTTGCAGCACTCACGATCGTGGGGCAACTGTTCTATATCCAAGGTCGCTAGCGATCGCGATACTTCTAAATCATGCATCACAATCCGATCACCATTGAAAACCTCAGCTATGCCTACCCCGATGGCACAGAAGCGCTGCATCAGATCGACTTATCGATTCATGCCACCGAGCGCGTGGCTTTGGTGGGAGCCAATGGTTCTGGCAAATCAACCCTGCTTCAGCATTTTAATGGGCTGATTATTCCGCAACAAGGAACAGTCGTAGTCGGCGAACTGCCGATCGCGCCGCAAACTCTCACAAAAATTCGTAATTTTGTCGGCTTAGTGTTTCAAAACCCAGATGATCAACTCTTCATGCCCACGGTCTGGGAAGATATCACCTTTGGTCCGATGAATCAGGGTTTGCGCGGTGGATGCTTGGTAGATCGTGCCGTCGGTGCCATGCAGTCAGTCGGACTAGATCCTGACAAATACAGCGCACGTAGTGCAAACAACTTATCCGGCGGGGAAAAGAAACGAGTGGCGATCGCCGGCGTATTAGCAATGCAGCCACAAATTTTGATCTTGGATGAACCGTCTGCCCAACTCGATCCGCGATCGCGTCGTCAGTTAATTCACCTGCTTGACAGTCTGCCCTTGACTCAACTGATTGCCACCCATGATTTAGATTTGGCGCTAGAACTGTGCGATCGGACAATTGTGCTAAATCATGGACAAATTGTTTACGATGGGCAAACGGAACAAATCATGAGCAATGCCGATCTTTTAGAAGCATACGCTCTAGAAATGCCGCTCAGCTACAGCCGCCCCTATTGTTTGTTGGATCACGCGCCAGCGGCGTAGGGAAGTTTTGAGTTTTGAGTTTTTAATTTTGAGTTTAACCTTACTGCCTTAGCAGTCCGTCAATGTTGAACTGAATGGGGTTACTCTCGTACTCCACACTCTGTACTCCGCAATCCACACCGTCCTTTCACCCGAACTCTATCAACTCCCATGCGCCGTCACCGCTTCCTCAGCCTATTGTTTATCGGATGTTTTGCGATCGCCCTCTTCGCTGGATCGGCTGCATCGTCCCAAATTGTTCCTACGGTTGCCCCAGATCAGCCGTCTGAGATCGCTCAATCCCCTGCCCTCTCGCAAGCTGGCTCGACTCAACCTGCGACAAACACGGCAAATGCTGACCTGTCACTAACGGCTGGCGTTCGCAAAACGGTTTTAGACAATGGCTTAACGGTGCTGACAAAGGAAGTTCACACGTCGCCAGTAGTCTCGGTGCAGGTGTGGTATCGGATTGGGTCGCGAGACGAATTGCCGGGTGTGAATGGCATTGCTCACCAGCTAGAACACTTGATGTTTAAGGGCACTCAGTCGCGCCCGATTCAGTTTGGGCGATTTTTTAGCGCGTTGGGTAGTGAATCGAATGCCTTCACGAGCTATGACATGACGGCTTATTTTGGCACCGTTGAACGCGACAAGTTGGAGGCGCTGCTCGTTCTGGAAGCCGATCGCATGAGAAACTCCATCATTGGTGAAAAAGAGCTTGCTAGCGAAAAGCGAGTTGTGATTTCGGAACTGCAAGGCTATGAAAATAATCCGAGCTATCGGTTGGGTCGGGCTGTGATGCGATCGGCGTTTCCCGACAGTCCCTATGGTTTACCCGTGGGTGGCACCAAAGCCGACGTAGAAAAATTTACGGTTGATCAGGTGCGCTACTATTACAACACTTTTTATCGTCCTGATAATGCCACATTAGTGGTGGTAGGCGACTTTCAAACCGATGCTTTGCTGCAAAAGGTGCGAGAGAGTTTTGGCAAGATTCCGAAAGCGATCGCCCCTCTGCCCAAAGATCCACTGTTTGCTAAGGCTGGCAAAGCTGCGTTACAGGCTGCTGCACCACCGATTATTTTGAAGGAACCCGGCAGCGCGGCACTGTTAAACGTTGTCTATCCTCTGCCAGATACGAAGCATCCCGATGTGGCGGCAATTCAGGTAATGGATTACATTCTCACCGGGGGGCGTAGTTCCCGGATTTATCAAGCATTAGTCGAAACCGGTTTGGCAAGCGATGCAGGCGGCGGAGCGGCTAATATGATTTCAGGCGGCTGGTATGAATTGTCGGCTACGGCGGCTCCAGGAAAAGAGTTGCAGGCGATCGATCGCGCGTTGGAACAAGTGCTTGCCGATCTGCGAGATAAAGGCGTGACTCAAGAGGAACTGACGCGGGCAAAGGCGCAGTTGAAAGCATCTCTAGTCCTGCGAAATCGAGATATTGCCAGCCAAGCGATTTTGCTGGGTGATAATCAAATTTCCACGGGCGACTATCGATTTACCGATCAACTCCTTGCCGCGATCGCTACCGTTACTCCTGCGGATGTCCAGCGAGTTGCTAAAACCTATTTGGCACCCACCAACCGCACCGTCGGATTTTTTGAACCGACCACTGCCGACGGCAAACCCGGAGCTAGCCCTGGCAATCTTTCCCAAACCACTGAGAAATTTAGCCCTGGTGCGCCTGTCGATCCGGCTGAAGTGGCGAAGTATCTGCCGCTCAACCGAACCACTACTCAGCCGCAAGATCAAGCACTGCCCGAAAAGTTGACCTTAAAAAATGGAGTGCAGGTGCTGCTGGTGCGCGATCGCAGTACGCCAACCGTAACTCTCAGTGGACATATTGGCGCTGGCACTGTTCGCGATCAGCCTGCTACCGCTGGATTGGCAACCTTGACGGCTAATAACTTGATGAATGGCACTCAAACAAAAGATGCCTTAGCGATCGCCAAAACCTTAGAAAATCGCGGTGCCAGTTTAGGCTTTGGTGCCAGTCGAGAAGGCGTTTCCATCAGTGGCGAAGCTCTCTCTGCCGATTTGCCAACTTTGGTTCAGGTGACAGCAGATGTGCTGAAAAATGCCAGCTTCCCTAAAAACGAACTGGAACTGAGTCGTCAACGTGCCCTCACCGGACTCAATCTAGAACTAGATACCCCCGCTCGCCTAGCACTCCGCACGTTTCAGCAAGCAATCTATCCCGCCACTCATCCATTCCACACTTTTCCGACCGCAGCCAGTTTGCAAGCGATTACCCGCGACGACATAGTGCGCTTTTATCAGCAGTATTATCGCCCCGATGCTACCGTGCTAACGCTGGTGGGTGACTTTGATGCTGTTGCGGTTCGCACACTGCTAGCACGGGAACTGGGCAGTTGGGAGACGACCGGAAACACTGCTCAACTCACGTTTCCGGCGGTGCCTCTGCCCGACAAAACGGTGCGTCTAACGCCTACTTTGCCCGGAAAAACTCAGTCTGTTACTTATTTAGGCTACAACGCGATCGCTCGCAAAGATCCCCGCTACTACACCGCTTTGGTATTCAACCAAATTTTGGGCGGCGATACGCTTTCTAGTCGGCTAGGGACAGAGATTCGCGATCGCCAAGGTTTGACCTATGGCATCTACAGCGTTTTTCAAGCAGGGCAAACCCCCGGACCGTTTTTGATTTCCATGCAAACTGCGCCGGAAGATGCAGAGCGGGCGATCGCTAGCACCGTGAGTCTGCTCCAACAAATCCGCAAAGAAGGAGTCACCGAGGCTGAGGTTGCCAACGCCAAGCGATCGCTCACCAGTATCTATCCAGTAGAGTTGGCTTCCCCTCCAACCCTAGCATCCACTATTCTTTTCAATGCGGTCTATGGATTGCCACTCAGCGCAATTCGCACCTACACCGATACCATTAATGCCATCACACCTACTCAGGTCAACGCTTTAATTCAGGAGGTTCTACATCCCGATCGCTTGGTGATTGTGACGGCTGGACCCACTGCCGCCACTTCGCGAAAGTAAGGTTTTAGGTTTTAGACGTTTGGGTCGGCTGATATTCGTCTTCTGATCCCTAAAACCTAGTGACTAGCTCTTCTTGCCCAATAGCCAATAAGTCATCATGTCGCCTTTGCCTTTAACCGCGATCGCGCCCCGTTGTGTAAAGTCATATCCATTCTTTAAACGGTTGTAAACGGCTTCTGTAACTTGAATTCGTTCCGGTTCACCTTGTGATTCCATCCGGCTAGCAACGTTGACGGTATCGCCCCAAAGATCATAAGTAAACCGCCGAATCCCAATCACTCCCGCCACAACAGGACCCGTATGAATCCCAATCCGCAGGCTCAGAGGACGATTGTTGTGAACCTTAATTTTGGTGATTTCATGCTGCATATCGATCGCAATATCCGCGATCGCCCTCACATGATCGGCTCTGGGAACGGGCAACCCCGCAACCACCATATACGCATCGCCAATCGTTTTAATTTTCTCTAGCTGGTGATGATCGACTAAATGATCAAACTTAGAAAAAACGCTATTGAGTAACGCAACTAATTCAGTGGGTGAAATGCTAGTCGAGAGTTCAGTAAAGCCCACCAAGTCGGCGAATAATACAGTGGCTTCTGTAAAACTATCCGCAATGATTTTTTGTCCTCGTTTGAGGCGTTCGGCAATGGCTTGAGGCAACACGTTGAGCAATAACCGTTCGGAGTTTAATCGCTGTCGGCGCAGTTCTTCCTCCGTAGACTTGCGATCGGTGATGTCCCGGACACTACCCTCATAGTGAAGCAGGGTTCCAGCAGGATCTCGAACGCTGTGCATATTTTCAGAAATCCAAATAATGCTGCCATCTTTGCGATACACCTGAGACTCAAACGCAGTCACCGATTCAAGCTGGCGCACAAAGGCAATTATTTCTTCTCGGCGGCGGGGCTGCACATACACCTGTTCGCCAATGTCGGTAATGCTAGCAACCAAATCGGCTGGCGAGTCGTAGCCATACATTTCGGCTAAGGCAGGATTGACATTGAGATATTGCCCAGCCACAGTCGTTTGAAAAATCCCTTCTGCGGCATCTTCAAAAATTTTGCGGTATTTTTCTTTTGCGGTAGTCAGTTCGGCGGTGCGTTGTTCCACCCGCTGTTCTAATTCTTGTGCCTGCTGCTGAAGTTGCGCTTGAGACTGGTGTAGAGCTTCCTCGGCTTGCTTGCGATCGCTAATGTCATACAGCGTCGTTAGCAATGTTTGTTGCCCTGCCAATACCATCGGATGCACCGAAGCAGAAACCCAAATTGTGCCCTCTGCGATCGTCCGAATCTTCATTTCATAATTGCGAACGCTGCCCTGCTGCTCGAATAGTGTCCAAAGAGTAGCAGCATCGTTTGGATCAGCAAAAAACTCTTTTAACTGATGCCCCATTAAAGCGTGTGGCTCAATGCCAAACCGCTGACTAGAGATAGAGTTAGCATAAACAATTGCACCATCTAACGTTTGGGTCAGAATCATCAAAATCGACGTGGATTCTGAAATCGCCCGAAACAGTTCCTCACTTTGGCGCATGGTTTCCACCGCATGGGTGTAAAGCTGATACTCCACTGTATCGCCATGTTCAGCCGTTGCCTTTAACATGAGTTCCAAGTCGGCTTTGTCTCTAGAAACCGTCTCAAAAATGCTTTGCAGCGTGGATTGTGCGAGTTTTCGTTCAGCGATTTCTGTTTGAAGCTGCTGATTGGTCTGGTGAAGTTCAGCCTCTACCGCGTCACCGTGTTCTGTAATCGTTTGCACGGCAATTTCTAGGTCGCAGTTCGTGCGCTGGAGCCGCGCCACTTCAAGCCGGAGGTATTCGACCTCTGCCAAGGGTATGTTTTGTTGGCTTTCGACGGGGCTTGCTTCTGCCATCGTATCCTATGCAAATTCAAGTTTTAGGCTAGGCATAAGTCGCTGCAAGTTTTTCAGTGATTTAGTTTGCCAAAGCGTTTTCTCTGATCCTTGAAAAACTAAACTTACGGTGCCTTTATCCCGCGCTTTTACTACAAACATGGACAGCATACTGATTCCGGAACTATTCAAAAATTCCAGTTCGCACAGATTGATCGTAAAGCTGGGAGATGATTCAATTGCGTTGAGCAAAATATCCATGATGGGTTGATAGGCTTCCATCCCATCTAGCCGCAGCAAACCCTGAAAAAACACGGTAGCGACTTCTGGCTCATATTGAATGGTGTAATCGTCCGTCTTTATGTGCACAGGTTCCACTCTCCATCTCGTCTAAGATAACTCGTAAAATTTGATAATTGTTTAAACATCCAAAGACACCATTACGTCAACTTTAACTACATTTGGCAGTGATTCAAGTGTTTGAAATTGCCAACCAAAGTGAGCAGAGTAATCATTCATCATGGTTAAGATTCCCATACTAGAGCCGCCGCCGCCCATGGCTGTTTTTTCTAATTGGGTCATGTAAAACTCATCTAAATCGGCAGCCAACAAAACCTCAACAAAGGTTTGATATTTCTGTGCGATCGCTGAATTGGCAAAGTTGCCCACATGAAAAATAATTTGCCGCTCATACAAATGGAGTGAAATGCTGACAGGTAACCCGGTTGAATCATCATTGTACTTTACGGCATTCTCTAGCAGTTCATTTGCGATATAGCTAACGGCAGCTTTTACAGTGTCTCGTTGATTGATCCTGCTGTCTGGCAATTCGTCTCCTGGAAAGAATGCGGCAAAGTAATCTCCCAAAAAATCGGCAGATAGACCATAGTTGCCCCAACGCCGTTTGCGAGCGGCGGCATTAGGGGAAAAGTTGAGTGTGAGATATTCTTGGGAGGAGGGAACCTGAATGAAGTTCCCAAAGGTTTGAACAACACTGGTTTGAGTCATGACTAACCTTGATCGAGTGCACCAGAGTAGGGTATTTCGGAAGGGCAAATCTGGAAGTTTTAACAGAAAATTGCTGACCTATAGAGTGCCCCAATTAATCAGAAGAAACTAATCATTGTCGTAAGGCTTTTTTTGAACTGAAGATGATGCGATCGCGCCCTTGTTGTTTTGCCAGATAAAGGTATTGGTCGGCTTCATCTAGTAGCTTGCTAAAGGATTGCTCTGGAGTGGGGATACTGCTGGCAATTCCAATGCTCAAAGTTAGGTAATTGCTAACGGAAGATTTTTCATGAAGAATTTTTAGGTTTGCGATCTCAGTTTGCACTCGTTGGGCGACTTCCATTGCCCCTTCGAGACTGGTTTGCGGCAAGATAGCAGCAAATTCCTCGCCGCCATAGCGGGCAGTTAGGTCACTAGGGCGATGCACACAGCCATTTAGCACTTGAGCAACTTGTTTTAAGCAATCGTCTCCGGCTAGGTGTCCATAGGTATCGTTGTATTGCTTAAAGAGATCTATATCAAACAGGATAAGGCAAATGGGCGATCGCTCCCGCGTCATTTGCTTCCATTGATGCGCTAGATGTTCATCAAAACGACGACGATTCGGAATTTGAGTTAGCCCATCCATGCTGGCAATTTTATTCATCTCCGATAGCTTCAGCGCCCATTGAGTATCCATAATATCGCCGTGTTCCATGATGGTTTGCACGACAATTTCTAAATCGGCTTTTCGCTTAGAAATGGCTTCCATTAATGTTTGCAACGTCATTTCTGTACGGCGGCGCACTTCAACTTCCACCTTAAGCTGTTGATTTGCTTCTTGAAGTTGGGCTTCAATACAATCTCCATGCTCGGCTGTGGTGGAGAGAGCAATAATTAGATCTTCACGTTCGCGCTTCAATCGCTCAACCTCTTCACGGAGATGTCGAATTTGCTCCATAAGATACAAAATTTCACTTTCTGAAGATTGACAGGAATCAGACATTCAGCCGAACTCAGTTGAGTAGTATAGGTTCAGAGTGACTATCATTAACTTATATGAAAAAAATCAAAAATGCCTAACCTAGAGTTGGAAAGAATTTTCTTTAGTTTTCTAAAAACTAGCACCCATAACCTGGCTGTAATTTTAGGCAAAACCTTTGTCTTTGCTCGATACTGCTGATATTTATATTCTACGGCAATTTATTTTTGCTTCATGATAAGCAACGTAATATCGTCGAATACTTTCTGTTTGCCGATATGCTGCATCAAATCGGCGATCACGGCTTGCCGAATCTCTTGAGCCGAGCGATCGCGATATTGCTTGAGGACTTCATACATTTTCTCCAAACCATACTGACTGTTTTGAGTGTTCATGGCTTCAGAGATGCCATCGGTATACAGCACTGCAATATCACCGGAGTAGAGATGAACTTTGACCTCGGCAATAAACGAGCTAATGTCTGCTTCTAGCGCTAAGGGAAATCCTAAATCGAGCGTATCAATATGCTCAAGTTGCCCGTCTCGCCGCACCACAATTAACTCCTCGTGTTGCCCGGTTAGGTATAAATCCCCGGCTTTATATTCCAACAGGGCAAGCGACATATTTTTGAGCGATCGCATCCGTTTCGTGTTTTCATAGAGTGCCCGATTGACAGAATTGAGAAATTTTGCCGAATTCATTTCTCCATTCACGAGCAAAGTTCGCACCGCCATCTGCGCCATGATCATCACCATGCCGCTTTCTAACCCGTGCCCAGTCACATCGCCAATGCTAATGCTCACTTTGCCATCATGTTGAATCACATCATAATAATCGCCGCCCACTTCTGCCGCAGGTTCCATAAATCCAGCAATGTCTAGACCGATGATTGCTTCTAATTCTGCTTCGGCTGGCATCAACATTTTTTGCAGGCGACGAGTCACATTCAGTTCAGCGCCCATTCGCAAGTTTTCATCTTGCAACTGCTGGGTCAACTGCATTACTTCAGCTTCTGCATGTTTGCGGCGAGTGATGTCTTCTACAGTGCCTTCGTAGCCTGTAATATCTTTTTGATCGTCATAAATCGCTCGTGCCGATTCGGAAATCCAAATGATGCTGCCGTCTTTGCAATAAATCTGTGATTCAAATCCCGATACTTTACCGTGATGTTCAATTAGTTGGGCAAACTCGGTGCGGCGATCGCGATCGACATAAAGCTGCTCACCAATATTAGTCATATTATTAATTAAGTCTTCGGCGGTGTTGTATCCATAAATTTTTGCCAACATTGGGTTTGCAATTAAATAAGTGCCATTAGGTGTGGTTTGAAAAATTCCCTCAACCGAATTTTCAAAGATGCCGCGATATTTCGCTTCAGCTTCTCGTAACACATCTGCCACTGTATTAAACGATTTCACAACATCTGCCAGTTCATCTTGACTTAATAACGTAACTGCATCTTTGAAATTTCCATCCACCATTCGTTGAGAGGCAGTTTTTAAGCTCTGAACAACCTGCATCATGCCATGATAAAAGCAGATAAATAAATAAGCCGCGATCGCTAAAACAATCAAAATAAATACTGTAGTCCAATATTGTTTATGGGCAAAACCATCGATTCGCTTTTCTAGGAGAAAATCTAATTCCTGGACGGTTTTATCCCATAAAATAAAGCTTTGCTGCAAGCTTTTTGCTGAAAGATCAGAGTAAGTTTTGGCTTGTAACGATCCACGATCGCGGCTTAGGGTATTCATTTGTTTAGTCAGATGCTCAACCGTCCGGTTAAGTTGCTGCAATTGCCTCAATAATATAGGACGCAGGTTTCCCGATGGGTTATTGTTAAGAGCGATCGTCATTTTTCCGCTCAAATGGGTATTGAGTTGTTTTAGTTTGTCCTTTAAAGTAATCAACTGGGCTTGAGCTAAAGGACTAATAACTTTTTGGGCAGATTCTTTTTCGCTAATCATTTGAATCTCTGCCAAATTTCTTTGAATCTCTGGCAGACTTAAAAGCACCGCATCCATTAAATAGTAGGTGTCTAGATCAGGATCAAGAATCAGATTAGATTGATCGCCCACTTGAAGCCATAAATCTTCAAGCTGATAAAGTAGTTGATGATAATTTGTGCTGGCAGATTGTGAATTTAAATTGACCTGATTATCAAGTTGGTCACTTGCATATTGAATATTTTTAAGAAGACTGGTCGTGCCTAAATTATTTCCAAACTTTTGGTCAAGCTGCTTTAGCTTGTTAACATCTAAGGCTATTTTGGATTTGGATTCAATAATTTGATTGGATATTTTGTTTGTATCTTTAGTGCGATCGTTCTCGATATTGGCTTTCAAAGTATTTTCTAGTAGGCGGCGTAGCGGTCGAAGATATTGAGTTCCATATAATTCCTTTTGAGTAAAATCAACTTTGCTCTGAAACTCAGAAAATAGTAGATAGGTTAATAAAATAATCGGTAACGCAAACAAGCTACTGATCAGCGCGAATTTCTGAGGATAGTTCAGATGATTCATCAGATTTCGACCCGGCTTAACAAGTTTCATAATTCAATCACCGCTCCTTAGAAAAAATGCTCCAGCGCTTTAAGAAGCACTTCGTAAACCATTTTTTGATAGCCTTCAATCTATGGTTTCGATAGAGTTCTTTCATTGAAGAACTAATGGGATATCTCTTATGTAAAGATACGCCTGACATAACCACAAACTGGAGAATACGGAAATATTTGGCATGAAGAGAAATAGCTAAAAATAATGCCAAAGGCTCGCCCAAAAAATAACTAACCCTCAGTTTTGTGTAGATGGGGGTAGTTAAGCGAGAAGACCCTGGTAAGCGAGAAGACACCGCGATCGCTTAAATTAACTTAAATTGAATGGGACTGAAATTTAACCCATCATTTTTATTACCGCTTTATTGCCGCAAAATGACCCATCTATGGCAATCTGAAAAGTGGAGACCTCAGTGCCCTTGATCCTAGTCCTTTTCTCTAGCCTTTCTCTAGCCATAGAGAGCCAATAACAGCCTTATGCAAACGCTATCTACTCCTCTTACTTCTCCTGTTGCCTCCCGCTACTCTACCGATGGCACCATTCACCGCCGCAAAACACGCCCTGTAGCGGTAGGAGATGTCACCATTGGCGGTAGTAATCCGGTCGTGGTTCAATCCATGATTAATGAAGATACTTTGGATATTGCCGGGTCGGTGGCTGGCATTCGCCGTTTACATGAAATTGGCTGTGAAATTGTGCGGGTAACGGTTCCCAGCATGGCGCACGCGATCGCCCTTGCAGAGATCAAACACAAGCTCATTGCTACTTATCGCCCGGTGCCCCTCGTTGCTGATGTCCACCACAACGGCATGAAAATCGCCCTAGAAGTGGCTAAACATGTCGATAAAGTTCGGATTAATCCAGGACTTTATGTCTTTGAAAAACCTAAAAGCGATCGCACCGAATATACAGACTCCGAGTTTGGCGACATCGGGGACAAAATTCGTGAAACCCTAGAACCGCTGGTCGTTTCCCTGCGAAACCAAGGCAAAGCCATGCGAATTGGAGTAAACCATGGCTCCCTAGCAGAACGGATGCTGTTCACCTATGGCGACACTCCAGAAGGCATGGTGGAGTCTGCCTTAGAATTTATTCACATCTGCGAATCCTTAAATTTTCATAACCTCGTCATTTCCATGAAAGCCTCTCGTGTGCCGGTCATGCTGGCAGCCTATCGCCTCATGGCTGAGCGAATGGATGCCCTAGGAATGGAATATCCCCTGCATTTGGGTGTGACTGAAGCGGGCGACGGTGAATATGGACGGATTAAGTCTACGGCAGGCATCGCAACCCTGCTAGCTGAAGGTCTAGGCGACACCATTCGAGTCTCCTTAACCGAAGCCCCAGAGAAAGAAATCCCTGTGTGCTACAGCATTTTGCAGGCACTAGGGTTACGAAAAACCATGGTGGAATATGTTGCCTGCCCTTCCTGCGGACGAACGCTGTTCAATCTTGAAGAAGTGCTGCATAAAGTGCGCGATGCAACCAACCATTTGACCGGGTTAGATATTGCCGTGATGGGCTGTATCGTTAATGGTCCTGGAGAAATGGCAGACGCAGATTATGGTTATGTGGGTAAGCAGGCTGGCTATATTTCGCTGTATCGAGGGCGAGAAGAAATTAAGCGCGTCCCAGAAGCGAACGGCGTTGAAGAGTTGATAAATCTTATTAAAACGGATGGGCGCTGGGTTGATCCATAGACATTTGAGCGATGATGAAGGCGACTTGCCTGTGCTAGATTGGGCGTAATTTTCGTAGTCATTTCTAGGCTTATCAACATGGCAATTACAAAACGTGGGCTTGTCCTTGGTGCCGCCGCATTAACCGTTTCTACCGCCGCTATTGCAGGCACCGGATTGCACTTCTTCAAAGGACAGGCGTTGTTGCAAAGCGATGACTCTAAGCAGCAAGTTGCCGATGCAGATAAGGACACTTCGCTTCAGCCAATGTCCATGCTGTCTTTGCAATCTTTCTTTAATCAAAGCCCCAAGGAATTGGTTGATGAAGTCTGGCAAATTATCGATCGCACCTATGTCGATGGCACTTTTAACCAAGTGGACTGGAAAAAGGTACGCAATGAATACCTGAAACGTCCCTATAAGAGCAACGATGAAGCCTATAAAGCCATCCGCGAGATGGTCAAAAAAATAGGAGATCCCTACACCCGCTTCATGGACCCTCAAGAATTTAGAAATATGAAAATTGATACCTCTGGTGAGTTAACCGGGGTAGGCATTCAACTCGCAGCAGACGAGAAAACAAAGAAGCTGACGGTGATTGCGCCAATTGAAGATTCTCCTGCGTTTACCGCTGGCATTTTGTCAAAAGATATTATCCTCAAAATTGATGGCAAAAGTACTGAAGGGATGGATGTCAATAAAGCGGTGACGCTGATTCGAGGTCCTGTAGGCACCCCAGTGAAGCTAACCATTTTGCGTGGCACGAATCAAATCGATTATGCAATCAAACGCGCTCGGATTGAAATCCATGCGGTGAAGTCAAGTGAGGTGCAATCCCCCCAAGGCAAAATTGGTTACATTCGCTTGGTGCAATTTAGCGCAAATGCGCCAACGGATATGCAAAAAGCGATCAAGAAGCTAGAAGACCAGCAAGTTGCAGGATATATTTTAGACCTGCGAGGTAATCCGGGTGGGCTGCTCTATACCAGCGTTGATATTGCTCGGATGTGGTTATCAAAGGGCACGATCGTATCGACAAAAAGCCGCACTGGGGAACAAGATAGAGAGCAAGCAAATGGGCGATCGCTGACCAACAAGCCATTAGTGGTTTTAGTGGATGGCGGTTCAGCCAGTGCCAGTGAAATTCTGTCTGGCGCACTGCAAGATAATCGTCGGGCAGCATTGATCGGCACCAAAACCTTTGGCAAAGGGTTAGTGCAATCGGTACGGCAGGTAGGTAAAGATAGTGGATTAGCGGTGACGATCGCTAAGTACTACACTCCCAATGAACGGGATATTAACAAAAACGGCATTACTCCAGATGTGGAAGTTAAATTAACTGAAGCTCAAGGAAAAGCGCTAGTTGCAAACCGCGATAAGGTTGGAACGCTGGAAGATCCCCAGTTTGCTAAAGCGGTAGAAGTTCTAGGAGAAAGGATTCAGGCATTTCGGAACCAAGCTCCACGGGCAGAAACGAAGCGTTAAAGGTGTAAGGGTTTAGCCTGGAGAAGGGGATTCTTAGATGAATTGCGGCGATCGCTGCCCCAATGCTAAACCCCTACCAACCTCAAATTAATTTTGCGTTTCCTACTAGGCTGGTTTGCATTTGCCGGCTCGAATCAACCCAACTCGCCGCGAGATCGCTTCTGACTGAGAAGTAAATGGTCCCCATTGTTCTGCTGCTTCGGATTCAGTCGAGGATTCTGACTCGGCTGAATGTTCTTCAAGATTGCCAGTGCTAAGGACAGGAGCGATCGCGCATTGCCCATTCTCTTGCTTCACAACAAACCACTGATCAGCCTCACTCATCGCCCGCTCTCCTTAATTAAGTTGCCAAAAGTATTCTCGTCTTTCCTATTGTCGGCTACCGCTGTAAGCTTTTGCTATGGTTTTTTCCTGAGCCAGATTTTTTGAGCCAGAACTGCTTGCTACGAAAGCTTATTTTTTAATGATCGGGCAGCATGATTGGTCATTAATGGGAGCGATCGCTGAAGAATGGGCAATTTTATAGTTGAACAGTCATTTTAAGCGATGTATTTTAGTAAACAGTGGAATACAGAACGAACTCCAACTCTCTCACTACTTCTATAAAAACAAACAAGCTTAAATCCTCTATGGTTCTGCGTAAAATATCTAAAAAGTTCTGAATAAAATAGTGAAGGCTGTTACATTGCAAACAGCAATGCTACAAGCCACAATTCAACAAAAATACTGCACCAATTTTACAACGAGCCGCTTAGGCTTGAACTACCAAAGCCGTTGAGAGAGTAACTTTATGACTGAACCCCAGCGTCAACCTAGTACTCCACCACCACCACGGGTTCCTCCTGCTCCACCGCCGCCAAGAGCAATGAATAATGGCGCTACGGTTGTTGGTACACAGCAAATGAATCCCCCAACCATGGTTTCTCCTGCGGCGGGGGCTGCAACTGTCGTTTCAACGCAAGCTCCTCAAGTTCCTCTTAGCGGAGCAGCTACAGTCATTTCGTCTTCTCCTCCCCAAGCACCTCCTGCGGCGGGACATCGTTCGATCTCATCTCCCCCTTCCTCTGCACCTGCGCCTCATCGCCGTACTCCTACAGATGGGTCGCCAACCCTTTCCGCATTAGTGCGTACTGCTTTTGATAAAGGATATTCCGACGTTCATGTCGGCGTGGGTGAGGTGCCGCGCTACCGTAATCGGGGAGAGATGGATCAAACAGAGTGGCCCGAAACCGATTCTTCTACGTTCTATAGCTGGCTGCAAGAGATTCTCACCGATGCAGAAATTCAGCGGTTTGAAGAAAAGCTAGAGTTTGACGGGGCGACTCAATATGATTTTGCCCGCGTTCGGCTTAACATTTTCGGTTCTTTGCATGGTCCTGCCATGGTGATGCGGCTGATCCCCATGAAAATCCTGACGGTCGAGCAACTAAATTTGCCGCCTGTGTTCAAGGATATTTGCCATTATCACAAAGGCTTGATCTTAATTACTGGACCGACGGGTTGCGGTAAGTCCACCACTATGGCGGCAATGGTGGACTATATGAACAAGGAGATGCCTAAACACATTATTACAATCGAAGATCCGATCGAGTTTGTTCACCGCAGCAAAAAAGCCTTGATCAAACATCGAGAAGTGGGCATTCATACGCACCAATTTGATAATGCTTTGAAAGCGGCGCTGCGGGAAGACCCGGACGTAATCCTAGTGGGGGAAATGCGCGATCGCGAAACCGTCAATACTGCCCTCAAAGCTGCTCAAACAGGGCACTTGGTTATGGGCACCCTGCACACCAACAGCGCCGTCAAAAGCATTGAGCGGATTCTTCAGCTTTATGAACCCGATCAACAGGAGCCAATTCGAGTCTCGATCGCCGAATCCATGGTTGCGGTGATTGCCCAAGGGCTATGCCGCACCACCGATGGCAAACGCGCCGCCTTCCATGACATTTTGATTAACACCGATGCGATTAAAGACTACATTCGTCGGGGTGACCTTGATGAAGTGGAGCAATTGATTCCGCGCTGTACCTTTGATGGCATGTGTAATATGAACCAATCCCTCTACAAGCTATATGAAGCGGGACGGATTACGGAGGAAACAGCCCTGGAAATGTCGCAGAAACCGAATGAAATGGCTCAAATGCTGCGGGGGCGGGTATAGTTCGCAATTTGAATAAGCCCTTGGCGATGAATTCAGAGCGATCGCCGGCGGTATTCAAAGGCATTGCCTTGTTTACTCCCGGCGGAGATCTGATTTACTGTATTGATCCACAAAAGCAGGTGCGTTGGCATGTGCATCTTTGTGGAATGCTGCAAAATCTTTTGGGTTTGTCTGAACCGCCTCATTTTTTAGTGCCTTGCTATGGGGCAACAGTGGATCAGTTTTTTGATCCCCATACGCAAGCATTGCAGCAGATCGCAGAAGTTTCACCCTTGGTTTTCCGCTATCAATCGTTGCTCAATGCGGTGTTTGGCTTTCAAGACCTCACCTGGCAGATTGCGCCGCTACGACCCGAAATCTGCGATCCAATCGTGCTGATGACCTACCGCGATCGCTTCCCGCAACTTTGGGAATCTCACGATCTAGTGGTGCAATATGAGCGCACAGCCCCCTACAGTCCTGCGATTCCTCTGTTTAGGCTAGAAGCAACCCCGCCGCAGAAATCGCCCAATCCCCAAGGCTATGTGTTAAGGCTGTTTGTATCGGGGCACAGCATGGCAACAGAACGAACGCTGCATAAAATTCATGCGTTGCTAGAACGATCGCTGAATCAACCCTATACTCTGAAAATTATTGATGTCACTCAACATCCAGAACAGGCAGAAATCGACCATGTGACCGCCACTCCAACCCTCGTCAGAGCGTGGCCCCATCCCATGCGCCGGATTGTAGGAAATTTGGATCATGCCGATCAGCTTTTAGGGATGCTTCATTTCCCCGAAGAGTAAGCTGCGTTAGGCTAGATAGATATTGCTGCTGAAACCCTTGTGATGACTGAAACAATCGAGTCTATTCTAGAGCGCGCCATTTTAGGACAAGATTTGTCGGTTGCAGAGGGGTTGGCATTGCTGAATGCGCGATCGCCTGCCGAATTGCTGCAAATTCGAGATGCGGCAAATCAGCTTCGCCAAACGCTGGTCGGGGAAACAGTCACTTATGTCGTCAACCGCAACCTCAACTTCACCAATATCTGCGAACAACACTGTAGCTTTTGCGCGTTTCGGCGAGATGAAGGAGAAGAGGGCGCTTTCTGGCTCGATCAAGAACAACTTTTGGCAAAAACAGCGGACGGCGTACAACGGGGCGCAACTGAGATCTGTATGCAGGGCGGCTTAAACCTGAAAGCCAAGGTAAACGGCACTTCGCTGGCTTATTATACTCAGATGATCTCGGCTATTAAAGCCCAGTTTCCGACCCTCCATATTCATGCTTTTTCTCCCCAAGAAGTTCAATTTATCGCCCGTGAGGATGATCTGAGTTACGCTCAAGTAATTGGTGCGTTGCAGGATTCTGGAGTCGGTTCCATGCCGGGAACAGCGGCGGAAGTGCTAGATGATGATGTGCGGCGGATTCTTTGCCCGGAAAAGACGGATAGTGCGACTTGGCTGGAGATTGTTGGCACGGCGCACCAATTGGGAATGCCCACCACCAGCACAATGTTGTCTGGTCATATTGAAACCCCAATTCAGCAGATTCGCCATTTCGAGCAAGTGCGATCGCTGCAACAGACCGCCATCCAAAACCATTATCCCGCCCACATCACAGAATTCATCCTGCTGCCCTTCGTTGGGCAATCCGCCCCAAAACCCTTACGTCGGCGGGTTGGACGCGATCAGCCCGTTTTATCGGACACGCTTCATCTCACTGCCGTGGCTCGGCTCTTTTTTGGACGGTGGATTGTCAATCATCAGCCAAGTTGGGTCAAGTTGGGCTTGGCGGGAGCCGTGGAAGCTTTAGAGTGGGGCTGCAATGACTTGGGCGGCACTCTGATGGAAGAACACATTACGACGATGGCAGGCGCTCAAGGTGGCACTTGTTTAGAAGTAGTGGAGTTACAGGGCGCGATCGCCTCTCTTAACAGACCTCATCAGCAACGAGACACGCTTTATCAATCGATTCACTCAGCAATCTCCTAGGTCTCACAAGGTATCAATCAGCCCCAATGCTAGCTCACTTACTTCCCTGTGAGATCAACTTTCAATAATGAAACATAAGCTTTGTAAAGCAAAGCTTGCACCACTTTTTACAAGGCTTGATTCAGGTGCATCAGAAAGGCGTTGCTGAATGCAAGATTTTTAGACTGTAGGGGTAGGTCTTGTGCATCTCTGCGTAAATGGAGGGAAAATTCGGCGTTGCATAATAGAAATATGAAATCAGGGTAAAAGCAGTGCAGTGTCCCGAATGCGGTTCAAGTGAGGTCAGTAAAAACGGTAAGCAAAGAGGGAAACAAAATTACATCTGTAAGACCTGTCGGCGGCAATTTATCGCAACTTATGATCCTGCTTCCAGTTATTCAGAGGAGTTTAAGCGGGAGTGCCTCACGATGGATGTTAACGGCATGGGTTTTCGAGGCATTGAGCGGGTTAAAGGAGTGCACCATACGACCATCATTACTTGGGTCAAACAAATCGGTGAACTGTTACCCGATGCTTACGATCCAGAGGTTCCTCCTGACGTTTGTGGGCTAGACGAGTTAGAAACGTTTGTGGGGTCAAAAAAAACAAAATTTGGCTGTGGACTGCCGTTGACCACTTCAAAAAGGGGATTTTAGGATGGGCTTTGGGTGATCATAGTGCTGACACCTTTCGTCCGTTGTGGGCGATCGTTGCGACTTGGAAGTGTTACTTCTATGTCACCGTTCGCGTAGCGTTGCCGAAGGCATTAGGGTGGTCTGTTTATCCAGGATTTATTCCAGAGGGCGACCAAATTGTCAGCAAGACGTACATGACTCGGGTTGAGGGAGAAAACACCCGCTTTCGACCCTATCTGGCTCGGTTGCATCGCAAAACGTTGTGTTATTCCAAGTCCGTAGAAATCCTTAAACATTCAATTCGGTTGCTACTTCACTACCTCAAATTTGGTGATGTGCCTGTCCCTCAGTAAATCATATTCTCATTCAGTAACGCCGTCTTTTCTACATCAATGTTTGCAGCGTTGTTGACAGGCAGGGACGCTATACAAAACGGGTTCAAAATCGAGGCACTCAACAGCATCCTCGGTGAGGGCTTTGGTGGGGTGAACTGTGCATTTAAGCAACTGACAACCTGTGTAGTAAACACAGCGATCGCAGGGAATTGAATGTAACCGTTTGAGTTGTGTAATCCCATCTCGAAAGGCAGCGCCAATTGCCCATAAGAATCCCAGCAATAGTGAAAGCAGGGCGATCGGACAGAGAGCCGCTCCTACAGTGAGCGTCATAACCAGACAGGGGTTTCCCATTGTTTTTGGTAGAGAGTGATGAAGAAAAGAAGTTAGAGAAACACTCGTTTGGAAGCAGTATTTCTCACAACTTCTGTAGACGGTAGGCGAAGAACACTACAAACTAAACTCTGATTTAAGCTGAGCAACCCAGGTTTGTACTCGTTCTACAGTCAATTCAGACTGATTGGTTTCATCCAGTGCCAATCCGATAAACTTACCGTTCTTAACCGCTTTTGACTCCGTAAAATCATAGCCCTCGGTAGACCAATGCCCCACTGTTTTACCGCCTAATCCTGAAATCTTCTCCTCTAAAATGCCAATGGCATCCAGGAAATTATCGGCATAGCCAAATTGATCACCTGGTCCAAAATAAGCCACCTTTTTGCCAGTGAAATTAACCTTATCCAAGTCTTCGTAGAGTCCTTCCCAATCGGATTGCAACTCACCAATATCCCAAGTTGGGCAGCCTACAATGATGTATTGATAGTCTTCAAAATCACTAGGCTCGGCGCTCATCACATTGTGTAGCGTTACGACCCTATCTCCACCAAACTCTTTTTGAATCGATTCTGCAATTTCTTCCGTAGAGCCTGTTTGAGTTCCATAAAACAAACCAATCTTTGACATTTTCTTTCCTCTGAGATTGCTAATGGTCTTTCAGTGTGTTCTCTGCTCTCAGAGAGATTCGACAATCATCTCGGCGCTTTAAGTCTGGGTAATGAGGGCTAATCCACGGATGAAATCACGCACGGTAATCTGGTGCGATCGCAGTTGCGACTCTAGTGCAACCTGACGATGATGGTGCAAAATTTACTGTTCATTAAAATTTTGTCGATAAGCTGCCCAGATAATTTCATCGACCTCTGTTCTAACTGGCAAATTATCCATCGTGTAAATTATCGGTTGCACATTTCCAAAGATTTCATAGCCTTCTACCCGTTGGTTCTAACTAGACAGAAGATTAGGTTAATAGTGGAAGCGCCATCTTAAATCCTCCCTTGTGGCAGCGTTGTTGACAGCTTGAATAGAACTTTTGGCGTTGCTAAACAAGATATGAAATTCGTAGGGGCAACCCCTTGTAGTTGCCCTTCATCGACCTCAGGGTAGGCACAAAACCTACCCCTACAGTCAAAATCATACTTCTATTCAGCAACGCCGAATTTTTTAACTGGATGAGTGATGTGAATATCTATTACCAAAATATCTATTACCAATAGAGACGTAAAGTTTTAGGTCTCTATTGGTAACCAAACTGAGGAACCTAACCCTCAACTGCACTCAAGGCTTTTTCTACTCGCTTAAAGTTAAATCCCATTGCCCGCAGAGCGTGCCAGAGATGACCTTGCAAAAAGAAGAATGCGAGGAAGAAATGAGTGTTGGCTAACCAAGCACGGGGAGTATGAGCGCCCAGCGGTAAATTAACCGTATCGGCAAAGTAAGGTGCGATGCCCAACTTGATATCTAATGTCGGTCCGTAGAACTCCACTGGATATGCCAGGGTGTTCACAGCACAGAAGTAAGCTGCTACAAACCCAGCAAGGGCGATACCTCCCAACGAGTAAGACAAAATTGCTTCACCTGAAAAAATCAGCACATTTCTTGCCCACTTGAGTGGAGGAACTAGAATATGCCAGATGCCGCCACCGATCAATAGAATGCCAACGTAAATGTGTCCGCCGACTAAATCCTCAAGATTATCAACGCTAGCAAAGTGAGTCTGATAGCCATAAATAACGGCTGGATTGAGGGTCGGATGGGTGACTAAACGAACGGTTTGACTAGCGGCATCATACAGCCCACCCCAGTACATTGCTTTTGCAACTAGTAGTCTGTCAAGAAAGAATTGATGGATAGAGACGCTTGAGTTTGATGCGGGCATCTTGAGTCGTAAATTG
>NZ_JBFPDP010000031.1:0-60171 GCF_040830845.1 Sivoneniella epilithica UHCC 1019 | reverse complement strand
AGTTTTGTCTGTGCGCTGTGCTTATCTCAATGGTCAACTCGAATTTTGATTGTTTTTACCACTTTGAGATGCTCCCCTTTAGAAGTCCATTCAATTGGTCACCCCTGAGTACTTCTAACTGAGCAAGTTGTTGCTGAATTGCTGCGATCGATGATTTCTTAAACACAAGAATTCTCCTGTTTTCAAATAATATTTTGTGGCACCTGAATTTGGCTGTACCGCTAACTATGCCATTCGGTTTTAGCGTCATAGTACTCTAGCACTTTAGTACAAATAAACTAAAATTTGTTTGTTGTTTATAAAGCTATAAAAAATAGATCGCGTCCCCAATCTCCAGATGCGCCCTTAACTACCTATCCATCAAGCACGTCTTCATCCACAGATTCACCAGGCACCTATCAGCCAAGTCAGTATCAGCCTTCTGTTTTAGAGTTGGCTCAGTGGGGAAATTTTCGGGCGATCGCTGCCTTAACAGTGTTAGTTCGTGTATACTGCCTAGCCAGAGCTAAACAGTGAGAAAGCAAATGGGCAAGGTTATTGCTTTTGGATGGTATGGGGGCAAATTTAACCACCTCAATTGGCTGCTGCCTTTGTTGCCAGAATCAACCCACTACTGTGAGCCTTTTGCAGGATCTGCGGCTGTTCTGCTCAATCGAGAACCTGCCCCCGTTGAAACTTACAATGACATTGATGGAGAAGTTGTCAACTTTTTTCGAGTTCTGCGTGATAGTCAAGAAGACCTGATTCGGGCGATCGGACTAACACCTTTTTCTAGGGAAGAACTTAGAATTGCAGTTGAAGAACCCATTGAAAAACTCTCGGAATTAGAAAGAGCGCGTCGTTTCTTTGTTCGTGCCCGTCAAGTGAGAACAGGTCTTGCCCAAACAGCGAGTGCTGGAAGATGGGCACACTGTAAATTGACTAGCCGAGCAGGGATGGCAGGAGCCGTTTCTCGTTGGCTTGGCAGTGTTGAAGGACTCTCGGAAATTGTACAAAGACTTTTACGGGTTCAAATTGAAAATGCGAACGCGATCGAAGTAATTCAGCGATTCGATAGCGAAGAGACGTTATTCTATTGCGATCCTCCCTATCCTCATGAGTCACGGGGCGATAGTCATGCCTATGGGTATGAAATGACTGACAACGATCACCGAGAGCTTGCTGAAGTGCTGGCTAGCCTCAAAGGTAAGGTTGCGTTGTCTGGCTATCGGTGTGACTTATTAGATCAGCTTTACAAGGACTGGAATTGTACCGCATCTCCATCAAAACAATGTCTCTCAGTTAAGCAACCCCGCACCGAGATACTTTGGACTAATTATGATGTTCCACAGAACATAGGCGAATGGCAGAACCAATTGAAATCCTCAACGCCGCTCTTCGATACGCTAACGCAAATTTAGAAGAGTCACTTATTGACAATCAGCAAGCTAGAGAATATGCCAGTTATATTGCCCTTAATCTCAAGAATCGCGCAGGAATACGCTTTTTGATGGCTTGTTTGTTGGCAAAACTGCATTGCCCTGATGTCGATATCAGAAAACCATATACGGAAATTGGTGATACCGACGCTTTTTCAGGTAGGGCTTATGATGAACGCTACATTACAAGGTTTATCAATGAAAACAATTTGCCATGCAACAGCACAACTGCTTTTCTCACACCTGCGCTACGCAACCGAAACACAACGCTAACTAAAGATATAAATCTCGTCGGTAAGCCACCGCAGTTGTATCAAGCCGTTCTTAATCTACTGGATGATGTTTACTGGAGTCGTATCGCAGCCGATGTTCTTCTTGCTGAAATAGTCAGATTGCTTTTGGTTGATAGAAATGAACGACAGCAGCGGATTGAGGCGTTAGTTACAACGCTGAATACCACCGAAGATTCTGTGCCTTTGTCTTCAGAGGATATTGTCAACTTGATTGGGAAGCACATGAGCCTCAAGGGAACGAGCCGTCTTTCTGTTCTTGTTGTAGCCGCTGCTTATCAATCTGCGGAAGAGTTTCTTGGGGAAAAAGTTCTTACGCTTAGGGCACACAATGCCGCTGACATCCAAACAGGTGCGTTGGGGGATGTTGAAATTACTCTGATTGCAGACGAGGAAATTATCACCAGTTATGAGATGAAAAATAAGCGAGTTACTCGTGAAGATGTAGATCGCGCCCTACAGAAATTGCTTTTAAGCAGCAGACGAGTCAATAATTACATCTTCATTACAACTGAGCCAATAGATGAGGAAATTCAGGATTATGCCCGATCTTTGTATTATGAAACGGTCGGTATTGAGTTCGTTATTCTAGACTGTATTGGTTTCATTCGGCATTTTTTACACTTATTTCATCGGCTGAGGAGCCGATTTCTTGAGGCTTATCAAGCCCTGGTTTTATCAGAACCTCAAAGTGCTGTGAGCCAGCCAGTCAAAGAGGCTTTTTTAGCAATGAGGCAAGCAGCAGAGACGGGAATGGAAGAAGAGTAAACTAACAAGCGCCCTCTACACTACTTTTCTGTTTTTAAGATTCGTTGCGAATTTAGTTGGCGTTCTTGGGAAAAATGCGCCGTTTTGGAAAGCATCGGCTACGCTAGTCTGCGTGAATCCATGTAACGGTTTGAGTCGCAAAAGCAATGCGGTATTCTAGAAATTATCTGTTCGATGGACTCAGCGATCGCCGCTCAATGCCTAGCTCTGGTTGAGTTGAGCCTGGTTTCAATTCCTGCATCAGTTTGCGTTTGTACATTGGGTTGTTGAGACGAAATGGCATATTCAAGTACATTTTCATCAAGCACGTCTCTATTGAATCGCTTTGCGTTGGCAGGATTCATCTTTTGCTACTGGCTGATGTACTTAGATGCAACGGGGCATCAGGTTGAACAACCGACGATCGCGGCAACGCCAGCCCAACCGACAACCGAAGAAGCACAAGCTGCAACACCTGCGATCGCGTCAGTAATCGAGTTTTACAAGTTCTAAAGCAATTAGTAGAAATAGTGAGTAGCTAGAGGCATAAGTTTAGCTTTGCCTCAGTCTTCAATTCTTTTCCTGATCTTCAAAAGTTTCATTAAATATTCCAACTTGTCTAAGGTTATGGGTTAAAACAAGGATTTAGTGGCAGCTTTTACGCTGATATCTGGGTTCGTTGACCTCATCCTCAAGGAAGATATTTTTTCCATGCCAGAAGGAATACAAAATCAAGCGCATTTAGGTCAAGGATGGGCATTTCCATTACGGGTAACAGTGCAAGGCGGGGTACAAATCAGCGCCACCACTCGCAACATCGAAGAATCAATTCAAATTATTCTGCGAACACAACTTGGGGAGCGGGTCTATCGTCCTGATTTTGGGTCGCGGTTGGCAGAGTTAGCGTTTGCACCAATGAATACCCAAACCTTGCTGCTGTTACGCCTGCATACTCAAGAAGCCTTAGAAAAGTGGGAACCTCGGATTGTGCTGGATGATGTGCGCGCCGATCCCGATCCGGTACGCGGTCGAGTGGATATTACGATCGCCTACCATCCCAGAGACAGCCACGAAACCCGCAGTTTAGTTTATCCCTTCTACTTGCAGCCCGTGAGTTAGAAAGTTTTGAGTTTTGAGTTTTGAGTTTTGAGTTCGCCAATCGTCATTTGCCTCTTGCCTCTCGCCCCTTATCCTCTCGCCTCTAATGGACTTTGATTTTTTACCGAAGTTGCCAAAATCCGATCTAGACGATCGCACTTTTAAGGATTTGGTAGACGAGTGCATTCTACGGATTCCGCGCTATTGCCCAGAGTGGACGAATTATAACCCCGGCGATCCGGGGATCACACTGGTGGAGCTATTTGCCTGGTTGACCGATCAAATGTTGATGCGGTTCAATCAGGTGCCCCGACGGAACTTTGTCGTGTTTTTGGAAATGTTGGGGGTGCAGCTACAGGCGGCGGCGGCGGCGCGAACTGAACTGACGTTTTACCTGAGTGCAGAGCTACCCCAAGCCTATCAAATTGCGGCTGGAACGGAAGTCGCCACGATTCGGACTGAGACGGAGGAGGCGATCGTTTTTAGCACGGATCAGCCGCTCGTAATTGGCAAACCGCGCATTACCCAATTTCTCACCGCAGACCGGGTGGAAACAGTGCCGCAAATGCTGCGCGATCGCCTGACTCACCTGTGGACTCAGCAAGCCGATGGCAGTTGGGAAGGGAGAGAACAGTCTATTTTTGCCGAACTTCCCCAACCCGGAAACTGTTTTTATTTAGTGCTTGACCCGGAGCAACCGATCGAGGGAAACGTGCTGGCGCTGAAACTGCGGGGCGAAGCAGCAACCTCCACAGGCATTAACCCCGATCATCCGCCGCGCCGTTGGGAAGCATGGAATGGGGAAGGGTGGCAATCGGTATTACTGCAAGAAATAGATGACAGCACACGGGGCTTTAGTTTCGACGATATGGGGCAACCCGCCCTGAACCCCGTTCAAGAAGCGGATGTGGTGTTGCATTTACCGCTCCAGTTTCCGGCGACCTACTTTGCCACCTATCAAGGGCGCTGGTTGCGCTGTGTGTATACGCCGCCGGACGGGTTGCAATCTGGCTATAACCGATCGCCGCAACTGGTGGGGTTTTCCATTCGGGCGATCGGTGGCACCGTCACCGCCAGCCAATGCACCCTGATTTACGATGAACTGATTGGTAAGAGCGACGGCACACCCGGACAAACCTTTGAACTACAAAGCCGCTCGATTTTACCGCGCCAACCCGGAGAACACTTGCTGGTGATGCCGCCCAATGGGTTACCGGAATTATGGCAAGAAGTCACCGATTTTGCCGATTCGGGCGCTCATGATCGCCATTACACGCTCGATTCTTTGACCGGAGTTATTCAGTTTGGTCCCTTAATTCGAGAGCCAGCCCAGTTGCGGGAGCAGGTGCAGTTTCGCGCTAGAACGCAGGTGAACGGCGAAAGTGCTTTACAGATCAGGGATCAAGCGATTCCCGAAGGGATCGTTTCACGAATCGCGCTGCAAAACCTAGAACGGCAGTATGGCGCAATTCCAGCCAAGGGATCACTGTTGCGGATGGCAGCCTATCGCACGGGCGGCGGACAACAGGGCAATGTGCAACGGGGAACCTTACAAATTCCCAAAACCGCAGTTCCCTATGTCGATCGCGTCACCAATCATATCGCCGCTTATAACGGTGCCGATGCGGAATCTCTGGAAGATGCGGTGATTCGGGTGCCGCGACTGCTGCGATCTCGAGATCGCGCCGTTACCCCCGAAGACTTTGAAACCCTAACGCTGCAAGGGGGCGGTGGTGCCGTCGCTCGTACCTGCTGTTTGCCCCAATCGAGCCGCAATCCCACACCAGGCGTAGTTAATCTGCTGGTGGTGCCGCAAGCCAACCTCGACGGCATCCAGCGCGGCGAAGGCATTCATCCCGATCAGTTAAGATTAACCCAACCTTTAAGAGATCAAGTGCTTGCCTATCTAGACGATCGCCGCCTATTAGGGGTACAAGTGCAGCTAAAACAACCGAATTATGTTGGAGTCGCGGTGCAAGCAGAAGTGGGGCTAGACCCAGAATATAATCATCCGCAAGCCCAACAAGTGATTCTTCGCAGTTTGCAGGTTGCCCTCTATCGGTTTCTCAATCCGCTCACCGGTGGGCTAGGCGGCAACGGGTGGACGTTCGGCTGCCCCGTCTATCCCTCCGATATCGTCAACCTGCTCCAGCAAACCGTTGGAGTCCGTTACTTAGGAGCCATCTTGCTGTTTGAACTCCACTCGCAAGGAGACACCTGGGTTCGATCGCTCTCCTCCACTGGCATTGTTGATCCCGGCTCCCTTGGGCTAATCTGCTCCTGGGCAGACAACCGCCTGAGATCTAGCCATGCAATTAGTTTAATTGGATGAGGAGAAGAGTGCTGAGTTAGGAAAGTTTTGAGTTTTGAGTTTTGAGTTCACCTCTCGTCAATCGTCTTACCCCCTTACCCCTTCCCGTAATGCCGCGCTCGACCCAAGCCATTAGTTTAATGCTCACGCCGATGCAGATTTCGGAGGCGTTGCTGACGAGTGCAGGGGCGCAGCCAGGAAGTTGGATGGGGGCAGATACAATCGCCTCTAACCTGAACTTGGTGATCCGTCCGGGGGAACCCAGCGAAATGGTGGTGCAAATCCGCAACTTGGGCGATCGCAGCCTAGAACTGACGTTGCAAGTAGAAGGAAATTTTCCCCAAGACTGGTGTCGGATTGGCACCGAGGGCACCGAAATACGCGCAGGACAGCAAACGGAAGCGGTTTTGTATTTTCAAATTCCAGCAGATTTTTTTGAACAGCATCAGGCGTTGCATTCCCAAGAAACCCTGACGCTGAACTATCAAGGACACTTTTCGGCTCATACTACAGAACATGAAACCGAGCGCAGACAGGCTGAAACGGCTGCGTTTAATCTCTACATTCGTCCCCATACGCTATATCCCAGCTTTTTGCCTGCCATCTATGGAGAAATTGATTTTGTTGGACGGTTTCTCAAAATTTTTGAACAAAGCTTTGAGCCTGCCGTACAAAGCCTGGATACCCTCTGGGCACATTTAGATCCGTTAACTGCTCCTACGGCGTTATTACCGTTTTTAGCCCATTGGGTCGGCTGGTCACTGATGCCTACCCTCAGCCTAGAGCGACAGCGCTATCTGATTCGTAATGCGATCTCGATCTATCGGTGGCGCGGCACCCGCCGGGGACTGCGCTTTTATCTGCATCTAGCAACGGGCTTGCCCCTAGATGACCATCTGCCAGAGGAAGAGAAGCACATTGGCATTACCGAATTCTTCAGCCCCGGTTTTGTGGCAGGGGCGGCGCGCATTGGGGAAGATGCGATTTTGGGGGGTGGGCGACCGTTTTATTTCACAGTCTACCTGCGCCCGGATGATGTGAGCCAGGTTGATGAAGCGCTAGTGCGCGGTGTGATCGAGCAGGAAAAACCTGCCTTTTGTACCTATGATCTGTTTGTGCAGCCGTCTACGATCGCGTTGGAGCCTTAGTCATGGTCGAACAGTCCCTTTCGCTGCCAATTGAACCGTTTCAGCGGCTTCAAGTGAATGACGGTTTGCTGCTAACCGCAGAACGCTGGCGGCTTGCCCATGAGTATCACCGCAAACGGCAAAATGTCCACTATCAATCGCTGAATCAGGCAGGAATTGTCAGCGGCTTAGGCGTTTGCTTAATTGCGGCTCCCGATGAGATTGCAACCGAGCATCGAGATGGGCGCTGGCTACAAATTCAACAGGGAGTGGCGATCGATGGCTATGGCAACCCGATTGTGGTGCCCCAAGCGATCGCCTTTCGGATTGCCTCACCCGCCCCCCTCAGTGGTTCGCTCACCATTTACATCACTCTGCGATATGTTGATCCCGATCGGCTGCAAGGACAGGGCGATCGCGACCTCGTTCAAGAAACCTTTCGGATTGATGAAACCAGCACTCTTCCTAGCCGCGATGAAGTTGAACTATGCCGAGTACAACTGATTCCGGGTGAGGTGCGCCTGCTTCCTGCTGCCGATGTACTCAACCCGATCGCCAATACCCTCGATTTGCGGTATCGCCAATGGGCGCAAGCTCGCCCCATACAGCAAGTGTGTCTGGCTCAGGTATTGACAAAGGCAGCTAGCCAAATGGATGAAACCGTAGCGTATTCCCTACAATCTCTGGTGCGATCGCTACCCGCGCAGTATCCCATCATGGAAGGCACGATGATTGCGCCGATCAATCTTGCTGTCGCTGATGCGGTGTCTTTTCCAGCAGATTTACTCTACTTCACCCGCCAGCAATTTTTGACGCTGGATGCTGCCGAAAAACAGACCTTGCAGCGCCATGTTGCCACCGGAACCGTCATCCTGATAGAAACGTCGCTAGAAGAGTCAGAAATTGCTGAATTAGGATTGATTCGGCAGCAGTTGCAAACCGCGATCGCCAGTTTTGCTCAAGAAACAAACGCCGCTCAAATGCAGCGAGATTTAGAAGTAGAGCTAGCTGCTGTGGAAGCCGCCTTGAATCGGCAAATTCAAGACCTGCTTGTGACCGTGCAAGCCATTGCTCAAGAAATCGGCATTACGACCGATTCTACGGGGACTCTAGGGCGAGATCATCCGCTGCGATCGCCCTTTCTATTTGCTCAATTTCCCAGCATTGAAGGGTATCCAGTTCACCTGTTCAATTGGGGTAGCATTGTCCTATCAATCGGGTCTTTATCCCAAGCATGGGGTTTGGATGAAGCCCTTTCTCTGACCCGCGAAACCATTCGCACCGCCCAAGAAATAGGAATTAACCTGCTGCATTTCTCCTGGAAAAGACGACAGTTGACTCAGCTACAAATGAGTGCGGAGTTCTAAGTACTGAGTGCGGGGTAAAGATTTGAGGTTGAGACCGTGACTGAGTAAAGCTTCTACCATTCAAAACTCAAAACGGTATTAAAAACGCCATGTTCAAAAAACTGAGGCTGGGTCTTAAATTTATCGTAGTGCTGGCGATCGTGTTTCTCTGCGGCATGTTTCTCAGCGGTTTATTGCTTTCTTCTGCGGCACATCGACAGGCAGAACAACAAGTTTCAACTCAGGCAACCATGTTAATGGAAATGGTGGATGCGGTTCGCTCTTATACCAACAATCAGGTACAACCCCTATTTAAGGATCGGTTGAATGATTCATCAGCTTTTATTCGTGAGTCTGTTCCGTCCTATGCTGCCAGACAATCGTTTGAATACTTACGTAAACGTCCGGGGTTTAAGGATTATTTCTACAAAGATGCGACCCTTAATCCGACCAATCCGCGCGATCTTGCCAATGCGTTTGAGGCAGACCTCGTGCAAAAATTTCGCCAAAATCCTGATTTGAAGGAGCTATCGGGGTTTCATCAAGTCGCTGGCAAAAATTTGTTTTATGTTGCTCGTCCGCTGGCAATTAAGCAACAAAGCTGCTTGCAGTGTCATAGCACGCCTAGCCGCGCCCCTAAGAGTCAAATTGCCACCTATGGATCAGAGCATGGATTTGGGTGGCAAATGAACCAGATTGTGGCAGCGCAAACGGTATACGTGACTGCTGAGGAAGTCTTTCAGAGTTACAATCAGCAGCTTTTGTTGATGATGGGAGTTTTTGCGGCGATCTTTGCAGTGGTTTTGCTATTAATTAATACCTTGTTAAACCGGATGGTGATTCAGCCAATTGTGCCCATGGCGCGGTTGACTCACAAAATTACGCATGATCAATATGGGACGGATGAAGCCGAAGCAGCCGATTTGAGGAGGTTAGACAAGGTGGCGCGGCGATCGGATGAACTCGGTCAACTCGCGGGATTGTTTCGCCAGATGACCAGTGTTATCTCCGATCGCGAACAATCCATGAAGCAACTGGTCGAAAAACTGCGCTATGAAACAGACAACGCCAAAAAAGCAATGGCAGTGGTGACCCGATCCAATGGCAATGCCAATGTGACTGATTTAATTGCGCGATCGCGGCGATCGCGGCTGCAAATCGACCCTCAACCGCAAAATCTTCATGCCCTATTGCTGTCTGTGCCGCCTTTTCAATCGTTCAGCCCTGATAAAATTGAACGCTTGATTCAGTTGGGTTATCAAATTGAATTTGCTAGCCAAGAAGTAATCTGTCGGGAAGACGAACCCGGCAACACGTTTTACATCATTCTGAGTGGCAGCGTTGAAGTGTACGTCAACACCTTGCAAAAATCCTTAAGAACCCAAACTGCTGGATCGTTCTTTGGCGAACTGTCCTTGCTATTGGGCATCCCTCGCACTGCCACCGTTCGCACGTTAGAACCCACCGTTCTGTTTGCAGTCAATCAAACCGGATTTCAAACCCTATTGCGAGAACACCCCGAACTTGCAGAAACCGTCACCCATCAGCTAAACGACTATAAAGTTGAACTAGCAGAACGCCAAGAAAGCCTCCGCAGCCACGGTTTACTGAAAGATGAAAATACCTTTAAACACAATCCGATCGCCTGGATTCGCGATCGCATTAATCAGATCTTTGGAGTATAGGACGAATGGCGAATGGCGAATGGCGAATGACGAATGGCGAATGGTGAATGACGAATGGCGGGCGTTGCTGAATCTAGATATGAAATTCGTAGGGGCAATCCCTTGTGGTTGCCCTTATCCCAGCAAGGGTAGGCACAAGGCGCTACCCCTACCAATGAAACTCATGTCTGCATTCAGCAACGCCGAATGGCGAATGCTATTCTTCATCTGATAATTTCACTGACAGTTAAGAAACGCACCGCTTACTCTCCTTTCATAACTCGCATTTCGTCACTCGTAATTTTCCCTAGTTCTCTTAATATGCAACAAATGCTTCCCGTTTTTTCCCTTTCGTCATTCGGATTTCGTCACTCGTAATTCCCCCTACTATGCTTAAAGATCTGATTCGCATTCAACTTTCAACCAAGGAAATCACCTATCAGCCGGGGGGAATTCCTGCCACTTTTGAAATAGCGGTAGTGAATCAGAGCGATCAATTTGCGTCCTTTCAGTTAGATATTCAGGCGGCGGGAGTCGAGAGTTATGGAAATCCATACTGGTATGTGGTTTCGCCAGATATTTCCACCAAAAATCCTCCGGGCGATCGCACCCAATTTTCGGTACAAATCATCGATAATCCAAAGCCCGGTTTTGTCGGCTTAATGAACCTGACTGTCCGCATTTTTTCGATGGATTTGCGGCAAGAAGAACGCCAGATTTTGCGCCTGATATTGCAACCGGGAACTGCCTATGTGCCGCTGAAGATAGCCTTGCCTGTCCGCACTTTTCAAGCCCAACCGGATGAATTGATCGAAATTCCGGTTGAGTTGGAAAACCCAGAACACTTAGTGGCAGAAGCGATCGTCCGCTGTGTCGGTATTCCGCTGAGTTGGCTCACCGAAGGCGCAGAGCGGCGCTTAAAACTCACGCCTGACGGGAAGGCAAAAACGAGTTTTCTCTGCCGGATTCCTAATTTAACTGAAGCGCCCTGCCAAACCTATGGGTTTTCGGTGGAGGCAAACCGCGTGAATGAACCGACTTCGGTTGCCAGTGGCAGTCTTTATGTGTTGCCCGTTGGTCGGGTTGAGGTGCGCTGCCCCTATCCTCAGCAGCAAATGCCGCCGCAGGGTGCCGGGTTGCCTAATTGGAAAAAAACTCAGGTCATTTATCCCCTCTACTTTACCAATCACAGTAATTTGCCGCATCAGGTGGCGATCGCGGTGCAGCCCCAAGACAACCAGGCAAAATGTCACCTTGAGATTATCCCTGACCAAGCAGAGTTGCCGATGAACCAATCGACTCAGCTTGATTTATGGGTGACGAAGCGGCGGCGTTGGGTGGGTTTTCCTCAAACGTGTTTGTTTGAAACCAAAGCAAGATTGGCTGATGCTCGATTGGATGTCCACAACGATACGCAGTTATTGCGGCTCATCTTGCATCCCGTGTTCCCTATTTGGCTGCAAGCGTTGGGGGTGCTTGGAGTGCTGTGGCTGCTGTGGTGGTTATCCTGGCTTAATCCAGCGAACCCTTACTGGGGGCATAAAGCGCCGCTAAACTCGGTGCAATTTAACGGCGTTGGTGACAAGATTATCAGTGGTGCAGATGACCAGGCAATTCTTGGCTGGCGTACTGATGGGTTTGAAAATCCTTTGATTAACGAGCATACGGGGACGATCGCCAAAACTCAGAAAGCGGTGCGGGTGGTGCGCTTTCGTCCGATTAATAATGACTTGGTGGCGGCGGGATTGGAAAATGGTGAAATTCAGCTTTGGAATGCGACTGTGGGCGATCGCGAACCGCTACATACCTTTTTAAGGCAGCCAGACGATCGCGTATTCGATCTGGCATTCACTCCCGATTCTCGGACGCTGTTTAGTGGGCACGGTAGCGGTTTGGTGGTGCAGTGGAGCCTAGACCCCAACATCGCCTCCATTCAACCGATCCAGCAACGGCAAAAACAAATGGGATTTGCCGTCAATGCCTTAAAGTTAGTGGGTGAAGCGGGCAGCCATTTAGCGATCGCTGGACGGTTCAATCAACTGGTGCTGTGGGATCTCAAAAAAGATACGGTGCGATCCATTAAATATGGAACGAGCGGTGAAGCAAACTACATTCTGAGTCTGGCGACCGCAGCCGCTCAGCCTTACTTACTCGCCAGTGCCGATAACCAGGGCACCATCAAAATTTGGAACCTGCGCGCTTGCCTCAACAGCACCCTCGATTGCCCAGTGGTCGATGAGTGGAAACTGGACAAAGCGGTTCATTCCGTCGCGTTTAGCGCAGATGGCTGTTACTTAGCCAGTGCGGGTGAGGATGGTCGCGCGATCCTTTGGAGCCTAACGACCAGCGGCGATCGCTGGGGGCAGGCGATCTCGGGTCAGGTACTTGATCAATCGAGCAAATCAATTAATTCGGTGGATGTGATTCGGTCGAAAGATGACATCCTAATAGTCACGGGTGGCGACGATACCGAAGTGAATCTCTATCGAGTGAAGCAGTCTAACTCTGACTGCCGCTAGCTTGAAGGGAATAGGCAATGGTGAGAGAGGACTGAAAAACATGGTTAGTGAACGGTATAGCCCGCTCTCGACATCTAATTCAGAACCATTCAGGCAGAATGGCACCGAGGACAGCAGCGAGATCGCGGAAAGCAGCAACCCGGCATTGGCTCCTAGCAAACCCTTGGCGGTAATTCTCAACTCCTCCGGCAAAGAAAGGGTAGTTCCTGGCTCAGTGTTTAGCTTCAGCGTCACCATTTCTAACAAAGGCACCCAGAGCGCCATCATCGACGTTTCGATTGACGATCGCTCCACTCTGTTGCAGCAATGGTGCCTATCCCTGCGAGAGCGTCTCGCGTTAGGACCCGACCAAAGTGGAGAGGTGGTTTTCCCGATTCGAGTGCCGACTAATGCCCTTCCCGGACTGTATCCCTATCTGGTAGTGGTGGATGCTCAAGAACACTACCCCGAAGACACTCCCCTTCAGTTTGCTCAGCAAATTCAGATTTTACCGGCGACCCAAGATGCCGTTCACACCAGTGATCCGACCTTTGCGTTGCAGCCCACCACGACCTCTACGCAACCCGCGATCATTCAACCCGGTGGGGCGCTACCGTTGCAGGTCATGGTGCATAACCGCAGCGATCGCGTGGATCGGTTTCGCCTACTTTGCACCGATTTGCCTCGCGCCTGGTTTTTCATCACCTATCCCCAAGGGGTGCAAGGCTCCGGCTTAGTGGTGAATTCCGATAGCCTCAACCTGAATCCGGGGGAGCAAAGCCTAATTTCCTTCGTAATCACGCCGCCCCTCGATGCCCTAGCCGGAACATACATTCCCACCCTGCGGCTCTATTCCGAAAATAGTCCTGAACTGGTGCTGCTAGATTTAGTCTATCTACAGGTGCCGCCCACCTATCTGCTTCAGGCAGAACTTCGTACCATTATTAGTCGAGTCCGACGACAAGCAGGGTTGTATCAGGTGCGGCTGAACAATATCGGCAACACGCGGCGGGATGTGTTCCTACGAATCAATAATCTAGATGAAGATGATCTTTGCACCTATACCCTGGAGCATACCCAGGTGCAGGTTGCTCCAAAAGCAGCAGTGGGGATACAGGTGCAGGTGCAGCCCAAAAAATGGTGGCGACGACCAATTTTTGGCGGCGGACGGGTACTGAATTTTAGTGTTGACCTGGAAGATTCTCGGCAGTTGCCGCTGACGGTGGATAACCTGCCCGGTTTTTTGCTCTGGGAAGCACGCCCGTGGTGGCAGTTTTTGCCGCTGTTGCTGCTGGGCATTTTAGGGTTGCTGGCGATCGCCTATTTGCTCTGGTGGCTGTTGTTTCGAGTGCCGCCGTTGCCGAAAGTCGCCCAGTTTTTTTCAGAAGAGGCGTCCTACGCTGCGATCAACGGCGATGCGGTGCGGTTAGGCTGGCAAATTAGCCAACCCGATCGCCTAGAGTCGCTCAAAATTACGGGGCTATCACCCGAAGGCGCAGTTCTGACTCGTCCAGAAGTGTATGACTTTAGCCAGGGAATCCCCTCGGTCTTGCAACCCTTGTGTACTCAAACACCCGTTAGCTTGGACTGCCGCAATGTTCGCACCAGCGCTCGGAAGCCGGGAACCTATCAGTTTGAGATGGTGATGTCGTCTAAACCGGGACGGGGGGAACTGTCTGAAACTGTCAAAACCAATCCTGTGACGATCGCTGCCATTCCCCAACCCCAAATCCTGAGCTTGACTTCTACTCAGCCTGTTTATCAAGAAATTAGTCAAGTGGGCGATCGGGCTGCCAATCCAGCCACCCGACCTAAACCAGCGGAGATTCGGCTGAATTGGGCGATCGCCAATCCCAACCAATTGCAATCATTGCAACTGACTGGACGCACTCCGGAAGGCGCGATCGTCCGTCCTGCCAGACAATATGACTTTAGCCAAGGAGTGCCTGCTTCCCTCAAAGAATTTTGTGTGTTGCAAGAGCAGTTGATTTGCCAAAACCTACCCACCAATGCCCGTTTGCCTGGAGACTATTTGTTTGAACTGGTTGCAAGTCCTAAAAATACGCTCAACGTCAAACCTGCTGCGAGAAAAACTGACCTAATCAAAATTCTGCCCAAGCCTTCCCGCATCCTGGAGTTTAAACTCAATGGCAAAAATGCTGCGGCGAAATATGTAATTCCGATTTTGCCCAATCAACCCTTGCCTAGATTGCTACTCTCCTGGCAAGTGGACGGGAGCGCTGGCACGAAAGTGGAGCTACTTCCGGCACCGGGTAGTGTGCCCCTTGTCGCCAGCATTCCGCTGATTCTCAGCCCTAAACCGGGCAGCGTTACGGTGATGCTGCAAGTGACCAGCCCCGCCGGACAGCAAGTGATGCGCGCCGTCACTTTAGAAACAGTTGACCCCACAGACCCTGCTGCTGCAACCGCCGCCGCAGTCGCCAAGGCGATCGCTGAGTCCCAAAAACAAGCGGGTCAAAAATCGGGCACACCTGGACAACCAGCATCGCCCGGTGGCGCTGCCGGACTCGGCGTTCCTGGATTGACGACTCCAGCTACGTCTGCGCCGGGTCGGTTATCGCCAGTTGAACTGCCACCCCAGTTCGATCGCCGCTAGCAGGTCAGCTTTTGGCGTTGTGATGATTTCAACTGTGAATTACCCGACGCTCATCTGAGTGCAGGTAGAGCGCGGGGCTTCCCGTCTAGCAGGCTAAAATTCAAACAGGGTTATTGGCTGAGGTAAGTGATGGCATTAACGGCATCAGATACGATCGCAGCGCAGTTATTACAAGCGCAGCAGCACTATCAATCAGGAAATTTGGCAGAGGCAGAAGCAACCTATCGCCAGATTGTTCAGCACGATCCGCGTCAGGTGGAAGCGCTGTTTTGGCTGGCGTTGCTGGCAGATCAGGCGGGTAGAACTCAGGACAGCGTCAATTACTACGAGCAGGTCTTGGCAATCCAGCCCAATTCTGCTGAGGCTCACGGCAACTTAGGATCGGTGCTGCTGAAGTTGGGCAAAGTGGAAGGGGCGATCGCCCATCATCGACGCGCCTTGGCACTGATGCCCGATAATGCCAAGGCTCACTATAATCTGGCGATCGCCCTATATGAACAGAAGCAAGATTTAGAAGCCATTGATTTATATCGACAGGCGATCGCGGTGCAGCCTGACTATGCTAATGCTCACCACAACTTAGGCATGGCGCTTTATCGTCAGGGCAAGCCAGAAGAGGCGATCGCCTGCTATCGCCAAGCGGTGCAGCGAGAGCCAAACCATGCCAGCGCTCACAATAGTTTGGCAGTGGCACTGTATCAGCAAAATAAACTGGATGAGGCAATTGAGCATTATCGGCAGGCGATCGCGATTCATCCCGGTTATGTCAATGCCCATGACAATTTAGGAATTGCGCTGAAGCAACAGGGCAAGTTAGAAGAGGCAGCAACCCATTTTCAACGGGCGATCGCCTTCAACCCCAGTTATGCCAACGCCTACATCAACTTGGGTAACGCCATGCGCGAGTTGGGCAGATTCAACGAGGCGATCGCCTATTGCCAAGAATCCATCCGCCTTCAGCCTAACAATGCCGACGCTTACAACACCTACGGCTGTGTGCTAGTGGATTTAGCGCGGTTTAAGGACGCGATCGCCTGCTTTGAAGATGCCGTGCGCCTGCGACCTGACTTTGCCGATGCTCACCTCAACATGGGCATTATTCTGCTGCAAATTGGTGAATTTCGGCGCGGTTTTGAAGAATATCACTGGCGCTGGAAAACCAAGCAGTGTCCCGATCTCCGCTATACCCAAGCCCTGTGGACAGGGGAAGATCTGCATGGCAAAGTGATTTTGCTGACCGCAGAACAAGGGTTTGGCGACACTATTCAGTTTGCTCGGTATGCGCCCCTAGTCGCAGCACGAGGCGGCGAAGTGATCATCGCCTGCCAAAAACCATTGCTGCGGCTGCTATCCACGGTTCCCGGTGTCAGCCGTTGTGTCGATCGCGACAAGGAAAATATCGACATCCACACCCATGCACCTTTACTGGAACTGCCCTACATTCTCGGCACCACCACCGACACGATTCCTGCTAATGTGCCTTACCTGTCGCCGCCCGATCAGACTACCATTCGTCTAGCTGTGCCGCCCGACACCCGGCTCAAAATCGGCATCGTCTGGGCAACCAACCCCAGCAACTCCACCTCTGGCAAGCGCTCCTGCTCCCTCAGCCATTTTCTCTCGCTGCTAGAGGTGCCAGGAATTGCACTCTATAGCCTCCAAAAAGAACAGCCCGCCACCGATCGTGCCCTGCTGAACATCCCACGCCTCCAAGATTTACAAGATCAACTCACCGATTTTGCCGACACCGCCTGCGCGATCGCCCAGCTAGATCTCATCATCACCGTCGATACTGCCGTCGCCCACCTCGCCGGAGCCTTGGGCAAACCCACTTGGACATTGCTGCCCCATGTCGCTGATTGGCGCTGGCTCAGCAATCGCGACGATAACCCTTGGTATCCCACCATGCGCCTGTTTCGCCAAAACCAACCCGCCGCATGGGAAGACCTCTTTGCCCAAGTCGCCGCCGCCCTACAGCAAGAACTAGCCCGACCCTACCCACTCATCAAAGAATCCAATCTCTCAATCTCTAAAACTCAAAACTCAAAACTCAAAACTCAAAACTCAAAACCCACTCCGGCTGACTCACCGCAAGCCAAAACTCAAAACCCAATCATTAATTCCCCCCCCGCGCCCCCTATCCTATCCTTGTCCGGCTTCAACCGCATTCGGCAATGTCGCCACGGCATGATGATGTTTAACGTCAGCGACTTAGGCATTGGGCGATCGCTCGATTTATACGGCGAATGGACAGAAAGTGCAGTCAGCCTATTTCAATCCTTGGTGCAACTGGGCAATACCGTCGTGGAAGTCGGCACCGATATCGGAGCGCATACTGTATTTTTTGCGAAAACAGTCGGCTTGCAGGGAAAGGTGATTGCGATCGAACCGCTGCGAATGCAATTTCAAATGCTCTGTGCAAATTTAGCGCTCAACAGCATCACCAACACTCACAGCTACCCAATTGCCCTCGGAGAAACCACTGGCTTTTTGCCTTTGAACGCGATCGCGAAGCCAGCAGCAACCCAAACATTTCCTACGGCTAACAATGCCCCAAAAGAACAAGTGCAAGTCGCCACCCTCGACAGTTTCGGCATTGCCCAATGTCGTTTGCTCAAGCTAAATGTTGCAGAAATGACCCTGCCCGTACTGAGAGGAGCCAGCCAAACCCTTCAGCGTTGCCAGCCAGCCCTATATCTAGTGGAATTAGCGGAACCACTAGACACCGCTATCACTGAATATCTAAGTTCACTTGGCTACGACCTATATTGGCATCGCCCCCCACTTTATAGCCCCCATAACTTCACCCAAACTTCACGCAACGTTTTTGGCAATCAATCGCAAAGTAACATGCTGGGTTTTCAGCACACCCAAAACATCACAGTTAACGGACTAGAGCGGGTTTGACTCTCATGATTTTTCTCTGAATAACTGGCACAAAGATAAAGATTTAGTCAAGATTTTCCTGCAAAATCCATGGTGTGATTGGATAGATCTATGTTCAGGTGCATGATTGATCCAAGCCATGGACAAGGAGTGAGGCACAATGAAGAATTTTTTTGGTAAGACAACAGTAACCCCAGTGTTGGCATCTGCTGTACTGGGCTTTTTAATGACTAGCACTGTCACTGCTCAAACAAATCCAACCCAAAGAGGTCAAAGCAGTAACCCTATTGGCGCATATGACTTAGAGCCAACCGATGGCTTAGAAGCCAATGACGCTGGATTAGATCAAGTGACCTCCGTTTCCCAGCTTACTGATGTCAAGCCTACCGATTGGGCATTTCAAGCCTTGCAGTCTTTAGTAGAGCGCTATGGATGCATCGTCGGCTATCCTGATCGAACCTTTCGGGGTAATCGCGCCTTGAGCCGTTATGAATTTGCAGCGGGACTGAATGCTTGCCTCGACAAAATCCAGGAACTGATCGCGGCTGGAACCGCGAACCTTGCCACTAGGGAAGACCTGGAAAAGCTCAAAAAAATGATGGAAGAGTTTTCCGTGGAGCTAGCAGCACTACGGGGACGAACTGAGTCCCTAGAAGTGCGAACTGCAACCTTAGAAAAGCAGCAGTTTTCAACCACGACTAAGCTATCCGGTCAGGTTATTTTCGGAGTCCAAGGGAAAAACAGCCCAGACATTGAACTGGCAGGGTTCCGATTTAATGACAATTCTGATCAAATCAACGTCATCAGCAACATACAGCTTAGTCTTTACACCGCTTTTAGTGAACGCAGTTTGCTGTTTACCGGGTTGCAGGCTGGCAGCGGCAGAAGTTTCTCGCAACTGCTGACTAATAATACTCTCTTAGGCTATGAGGGCGATTCGGCAAGCGCTGTGCAACTCAGCGACTTAACGTTTCGGCAACTGGTTGGCAACAACTTTGCAATCATTGCAGGAGCAAAGGGCGTGAACATGATTAACGTGTTTCGCGGCGGCAACCGGATTGAAAGTGCAGGGCAGGGACCGATTTCTTTTCTAGCTCAGCGCAATCCGATTTTGAATCTTGGCTCCAGTGGCGGAAATGGCGATAATGCAGGGGCAGGATTTGACTGGCAGATTGGTAGCCGCTTCTCGCTGCAAGGAGTCTATTTTGCAAACCGAGCTAGCGACCCAGCAAATGGTGGCTTGTTTGGCGGTCAAAACGGTGGCTCAACGGTGGGTGCCCAATTCACGATCGCCCCAACTGACGCGATCGACATCGCTCTGCACTACGCCAATTCCTACTCACCCTCTGGCTTTTTGGGCACTGGCACTGGCGATGATCAAGTCGCGTTGCCCACCGCGATCAACCCTTTTACCCGCGCCCCTATTCAAACCAATGCCCTTGGAGCAACGGCTTCTTGGCGAGTTTCACCTCGGTTCACTCTAGGTGGCTGGGTTGGCTACACCAACTCCGAGTTGAAAGGTTTTTCTAGAAATGTCGAAACCTTCAACTGGATGGCATTTCTCAACTTCCCTGATCTGCTAGCTCCTGGCAACTTAGGCGGCATCTATGTCGGGCAACCCCCCGCCATTACCAGCAGCGATTTGCCCATTGGTAGAAATGTGCCAGATTTTGTGAATCGGGGGAATGTGTTTGCCGCAGGACCAGGCGACCAACCGGGAAGAACCACTCACGTAGAAGCTTTTTATCGATATCGGGTGAATGACAATATCAGCGTCACCCCCGGTGTGATGATCATTTTTAACCCCAACAACAACCCGAACAACGACACGATTACGGTGGGAGTTTTAAGAACTACATTTACATTCTGAGTTCAGGCTAAGTTGGGGAACTTTTTCTGGACTGGATAGTTCTAAAGCAACTACGGGTACTCTTAAATACTGATACCCCTGAGTCGGTGAGTCCTGGTTACAACGGGTGCGGGTTTCATTGTAAGTCTAGTTCACTATTCATTCGCCAATTGATTAGGAGGAAATTTATCGTGATGATTCAATTCACTCGATTCGCTGTCTGTGTAGGCATCGTGGCTGGAAGCCTCGCAGTTGCCACATCCGCCCAAGCTGATATTCCGATTACAGGTGGACAAGTAAGCGGAGATGCTGCCTTTTTCACCCAGTTGAATGCTGGCAATGCAAACACCTTGAATCGTACAGGTTCACCTGTGCTATTTGATACTGTTATTCAAACGCTGCGAATTGTCACTCCAAACGGCACGACGACAACCTCTCGTTTTCTTCCCAATGCCAGCCAGTTTACTGATACTAATGGCAATAGCCGTCCTGATAGTGGCGATAGCGGTCGGTTAGAAGGCGCATTGTCAGGAGTTGCCTTTTCTAGAGTAGGTAACCCCGTTTTCTTCCAAAATATTCCCACAGCCCTTAATTTTACGCTAACTGCTTTTACACCTAGTTCCTTTGGCACCGGATCGTTGATTAGCCCCAACCAAACGGGCACCACACCACTCGTTTTTATTCCTGGAGTGAATGTTGTGTTATCGGATTCTTCCAGCAGTGTTTTTAGTTCTAAAACTGGTTTATTGGAAGTGGGTCCGTTTGCCGCGAATTTAACAGGGGATTTTATTGGGCTACCGTCTGATTTGCAATTGCGTCCGGCGGCGACGGAAGTAACCTTGGTGCCTGTGTTTTTGGGGCGACGGATTAAGTTCGACTTTGAAGGCAAGAATGCCCAAGTAGATGACTCGGTGACAGCTTATGGCGTTGATCCAGCAACAGGGCGCAGAGTTTTAGATTTTGCTGGCGATACAACTAAGTTCACAATAGAAAGTGTAAACACTTCAAATTCTCAGGCGTTTAAGATTGAAGGGGCTGGAACTTTAGATATATCCTTGACTGGACCTTTTGATATCAAGAAAGATGGCTTGAATTTGAATACGGTTACCGGCAGCGTGGATTACCAAATTAAAGGTGAGGGAACGGGCTTTGTCGCGTTTACGGGTGGCAACTCGATCGCTTATTCAGGCACTTCACGAAAAGATACAGAGTTTAAGTTTGAGCAAGGAAGCCGCAGTTTTGAGGGTAAAAGTAGTGGTGATACGTTCTTCACAGTGAGCGATCGCCGCGACAATGTTAACTTCACTCGTTTTGTGGTTATTCCTGTAGTGGGAGTCTCAACCACAGTAGGAGGGGCAGTGATTACGCCTTCTACAACGACGACAACAACAACGTCATCATCTAGCACGACTATTTTTTCAACAACAGTCTTTAACAGTTCATCTATCACCATTTTTCCTGGCTATCGTAATGTGTTGATAGAGACAAGGGGCAACAATGACGATGATGATGATGATGATGACGATAACGGTAGAGGTCGTCGTGCAGGGCGTAGTTCTGGCGACGACGATGATGATGATAACGGTAGAGGTCGTGTAGGGCGTACCTCTGACGACGATGACGATGATGATGACGACGATGATGACGATGATCGGAACTATGGTCGCAATACGTCTTACTACGTTTACCAGCAGAGAGGGACGACTGAAGTAGTAGCAGAGCGGCAAGGCGATCGTATTCTTTTGGTCGATCGCACCGAAGTTCGGGGTCGTAAGCTGAATAAGAAAGGAAAAGTTGTTGCTGCTTATCAAGTGGTAGGGTTACCCAGCCGAGTCTTTCCAGGTATGACAGGACTGCGGCAAATTCCTACAACGACTGTGCAGTCGTCTTCCACAGAGACAGAACCTACTGCACAAGCAGCAGAGTTAAATCCTGGGGAGAGCAACGCAGCGGCTGTAACGCCAGCAGTTACCAGCAATGGCTCAGCTAGTGCGACAAATTCCGCGATCGCGCCTGAATAACTTTCCAGAAAAACTGGATTAAACAAGGACAGGCAGATCGCAACTACCTGTCCTTTTCTTTTGCTCATACCCTATACCCACGCTTAGCAGATGAATCTCCAGTGATTGATTTATGACCAGACATCGAACTCTCTCGGTCGCAAACAAGTTTGTATGGAATGAGCGGCGATGAATCCAATTCGTAAGCTGGGGCGCTGGATGGCTACGGATGCCGAGGGTTATCTAATCAATGAATGTAGTTGGGAAAAGATTCAACCACCTTGGCTCAATTTAGTTTGTGATCTGCGTGATGGCTGTGTGAACCAACTGGGCGATCGCCTTCACAGTCTCTATTTGCGTGGCTCTGTGCCGCGAGGACTGGCGATTCCAGCGGTATCAGACCTGGATAGTGTCGCGCTGCTTTTGGGTGAGTTTGAACCTGATCATCTGGAGGCTTTACTCAAACCTCTACGAACCGCCCTGATGCAACGCTACCCCTTTTGTCTCAAGGTTGAGACAGCCCTGGTTTCGGCAGTAGAGATCCAAGCGCCCACATCGCAGTGGCAAGCGACCCTACAGACGCAAGGATTGTGTATTTATGGGGAGGATGTGCGATCGCACTTGCCCCGATTCAAGCCTGGAGCGGCACTGATCAATCATGCCTTTGATTTGGCTGATGATCTAGCTGACACGCAGACGTTTTTGCGCCAGGCATCTGCCGATTATCCTCACGATAACGCGCACATCAAAGCCCAGTGTGGTTGGATTGCACGACGGATGGTGCGGACTGGGTTTGAACTGGTGATGGCAACTGAAGGCACCTTTACCCGCGATCTTTACCCCTGCTACGAATGCTTTGCTCGTTATTTTCCAGCCCAAGAACCGTTGATGCGAAAAGCATTAGAGTTAGCCATTCAACCCTCTGACAACCGAGAGGGGCTTTTGATGTTTCTTAGTCACTTCGGTGCCTGGTTGGTCGAGAGGGTTGATGCCACACTGGAACGCCCTGATTGAGCTACACTGCTGCTTCGTCTACTAACAACACCCCTTCTGTCACTAATCGCGTCAAGAGTGGCACCACATCTGCCTCTAGGTCTAGATCTGGTGCCCAATCTGCCATCTCCAAAATGCTGAAGCCCTCTGGCTCAAGCAACTTGGGCAGCAAAAGATCTGGCAATCCTTTCAGGGTAATTTGCTTGGTGCCGATCGCGATTTGATGGTGTTGCTCGCCCAATTGGGTCAACTGCATCTGTAAAAATGGTGGGCGGACAAAGCGTGTTTCCAGCCCCTGATGGAAAATCTCAATCCCCAATTGGGCAGGCAGCGAGAAGGGAGCGATCGGTTGAACTTGGTGTGTCAAATGCGCCTGATAGCGTTGCCTCAAATCAGGTTCTTGCAGGCAGTCATGCAGATGTTGACTGAGGTTTGCTAAAGCTTGCTCCAGGGCTTGCGTTTGACCTTGCGTTTGACCATGGTTCACAAAGGGCAAATTTTGTCGCCATGTGGGTTGGTTTTGCAGTTCACCCACAACCCAGAGCAGCCAGTCAATCCCCGTCTGACAATGGATACCCAGGGTGAGGTGTAAGGAGGGACGATCGCCCGCGATCGCATAGTGCCAGTGCCCACGTGGGATATACAATACATCCCCTGGCTTGAGAGTACATTCCAGATAGGGCGGGGCTTCGGGCGGCAGTTGATCCGGTGTAAAGGTGAGGGGAGCAGGCACCGTATCTCGAAAAACAAACCAATCCTTCTCGCCATCAATTTGCAAAATCAACACGTCATGGGTGTCGTAATGATTGTCAAACCCCTGTTGCTGGGCGGGAGAACAGTATAAGTTGACCTGTGCCTGATGTCCTGTTTCGATGCGGAGGGCAGTGGTCATGGCAGAGACGGCTGGCACCACCTCATCAATTTCGTTAATAATCAGCGTTGCACCTTCCTGGATGCGATCGTGCCAGATGGTGCGATCGCATCCAGGAAGGGATTTTCCATCCAGGGAAAAGCGCAAGTTGGGATCTTCAAGCCGATGAAAGTTCAGCAGATTATTTAAATCTTTCCAGGTAAACAGCGACTGAAATTTTTGCCCCCTTTCATCTGGGATGTAAACAGCCTGCTGTGTCCAATCCTGGCTCAAAAACTGATCAACCGGATAAGGGGCAAGAATCTCTTTGAGCGCTTTCATAACAACAACTGTGAAAAACCATCAAGCTCTGCCCGATTGGGAGGTTAGGGAGAGTGGGGAAGCCAATAGGGTGGATTACCACCTATTCACCCATCCACCCTACCCATTACCTCTGCACCCATCTACCATCAAGAATGCCGCTGAGATGCACTAGAAGCCAATCCGAACACGAACTCCACCTGAATCATTATTGCGGTTTGGGTAGCGCACTGGAACCTGCGGTAGTCCATAGATAGGGCGCACTACACGGACGGGGTGCTGCACACGAATCGGAGTCCGATAACGGATGGGTTGCTGCACACGAATTGGAACTAAGCGCCGTGCATTGTCGTTATCCCGCCTGTTGTCGTTACTCCGCCTGTTGTCGTTATTCCGCCTGTTGTCATTTCTGTCTGCAATCAGCACTGACTGAGAGGCGCTTTGGCTTAGATTGACTACATCCATCTCGATCGCTGATTGACGATTGGGTTGGTTGGAAGGTGATGCACTGACTGCCGCTTGAGAAACCATCGGGAACAAGAATGCGGACTTGATCCCTAAAAATAGGCACATGAGGAGTTTCGGATTCACAATCTTCCTCCAGGAGAGTAATTTGACCAACCAGTTAGACTACGGCGGTGTCTGTATGGTTCAACCAAAAAGGAGAAATACATCCAAATAAGCAACTGTACCGAATCTTTAGATTAAAGCTGGCAACGACTACGCCTAATGCCTTGTCTCTTCCCATTTCTGGATCTGGTGTATGACCTGCTGATGCGCTCTGTGGTAACGCTGGAGCCGTTGCAGGTCTTTCTCGGACACATTTTCTAATCGGGTCAAAGTCATGTTATCTTCCAGGTCATAGCGTTTGACGTGGGTGGCAAGAGGATTGGTCAAAACGCGATCGAGGAATTGGTCGTAGGTTTCTGCGGGGCGGCGGGTGAGACAATCCAGGGCGATAATGATTTCGGGTGGAAAGCCCTCAGCGATCAGATGATCGAGCGTCCAGTCAGAGTCTTCCACCACGTCATGGAGGACAGCAACGATTTGTTCCTCAATGACTTGTCCGCGCATCATTAAGCGAATGGGATGCAGGATATAAGGGGCGTGGGCTTTATCTAGCTGATCTTGGTGAGCGATCGCCGCGATCGCCACTGCCCTCGCCAACAGTTGGTTCAACGAGATTTCCACGCGATCGCCCCCGTAAAGTTCATTGATCAGGCAATGCGTTGAGCAAAATCGAAAAGCACCGATGATTAGCCATTTTGCTTTGGCATAGGAGCAGGTTTCACGGTCAAATTAACCGATTGCCCGTTCCGCTTTACCGTTATGGGGAGCGGGTTACCAATTTGGGCGGATTCAACTTGCTGCTGCACTTGCTTAGATGCTTGGACAGCGGTGCCATTAATTGTTTCAATCACATCACCGGCTTTTAAGTCTCCTTGTGCTGCCGGCGAATTGGGCTGTACTGCCAAAATAATGACTCCTTGGTCTTGCTCAACCCGCACATCACCCTCTCGGCGGTTGATTTGCTCACGCAGTTCGGGACTCAGTTCTGCCATTTGAATCCCTAAGTAGGGATGATCCACTTTGCCAGTTGCAATCAGTTGTTCTGCAACCCGTTGAGCGGTCGCGATCGGAACCGCAAATCCAATTCCAGATGCGCCTTGAATGATTGCCGTATTCATTCCCACCACTTCGCCGCTGGAGTTAATTAACGGTCCACCAGAGTTGCCAGGGTTGATGGCGGTATCAGTTTGAATAAAGTTAACGCGGGAAGAACTGCCGAAATCTGCGCCCGATCGCCCGGTAGCGCTGATGATGCCTTGGGTAACAGTATTATCGAGTCCAAGGGGATTCCCGATCGCAATGGCGGCTTGCCCTGGCAGGAGGCGATCAGAGTCTCCTAATTTCACAGTGGGCAGTCCAGATGCATCGATTTTAATCACTGCTACATCAGTCGTTTCGTCTGAGCCAACCACTTCTCCTTTGAATCGCCGCCCGTCTTTCAGAACAACGCTAACCGTGTCTGCCCCAGCTACAACATGAGCATTCGTAAAAATGCGCCCATCTGCTGACGTGATGAAGCCCGACCCTGTGCCCCGTTGCAACCGTTGGGATGGTGATTGTTCGCGTTGCCGTCCCCGTTGATCTTGACCAAACAGTGAACCAAAATCCAGGTTATCTAGAGGTTGTTCAACTGCACGGCTGGAATCAATCCGCACGACAGCAGGACCCACTTGTGCCACAATGTCGGCTACGTAGTCGGGTGCATTAGGGTTGATCGGGCGGGGTACTTCAACTTGCGAGATCTGTTTGGGTTCAGCGGACGCGGATTGTTCAATCCCGTTGTTTCCAACCAGCGAGTTTGTACATCCAGTGCTAGCAGCGATCGCGGCAAATGCGATTAACGACAACGGCAGCTTTAAAGAGGAGTTCATGGGGTTTTAGTCCTAACCAAATTCACGGTGACTTTTTTAATTTAGCGTCCTCATATGAAGTTGGGATGTAATTCTTATCAACGCAGCATCGCGTTTTTTCAGCTAGATTAATCTGCCTTCTTATAAGTATGCATTGACTCAGGCTGGGCAAGCCTTGACTCAGACTGGTTAGATTTTCTGAATATTTTCGAGCTTAAAAAAGCGTGCCCAATCCTTTGCAGCACTTTAGTCCGATAGGTGTGATTTTTTGTTGACCTCTCCATCAAATGGCTGAACGCCTGTTTCGGGATAGGAATTGTCATCAGGACCAAAAATGCGAGAGATTGCAGCGGAGAAATATTGAATGATATTATCAATTAATTTTGGCATACTCATGATCGCCTCCAGTGAAGTTAGGTGAAGTGGATGATTTAGCCTGCTAGCATTAGCGATCGCGCTTTCTTTGCTGTGCGATCGCCTTACTCCTTTATTATGATGATTTCCCAAGAAGATCTGCTTTTTTGCATTAATTGTTTAGGTTAATGTTGCAGTTTCTAACACTTTAAAGAGGGCTATGAATTTTGCAGGAATTGCTAAATGCTCGAATCAATACTGCACCCAACTTAAAGCAGCGATCATAGTGGAGTAACTTTCTGAAGCTAGAACTTTAGGCGTTACATAATAGTGATGTGAGTTGAGGCTAAATCTGATGCAATGTCCTGAGTGTGGTTCCAGCCATATCCGTAAGAATGGGAAGATGCGAGGGCAACAAAATCACATTTGTGTTGCTTGTGGTCGTCAGCTTATTGATGGTTACACTGCTCCTAAAGGCGATTCCGATGAAATGAAAGCGACCTGCTTAAAAATGTACGTCATTGGCTGACCTAACTACAGGCAAAGATAAAATCGTTGATTTGCTGGTTGAAGTGCAACAGGCAGGAGAGGATATCAGATTTCTGGTGCATGTGGAAACGCAATCTTACAGTGAGCGAGACTTTACCCAGCGGATATTTTTTTACTTTGCACGCCTATATCAGAAGGGGCGTGGCATTCGGGCAATCCTGTTGTATGTCGCCGACTTTAAGGAGACCTGTGTCTAAGGTGGGCTAAAGAAAAAGATGAGTTTCAGGTTCCAGCTTTTGTCTTGGCGAATGAGGTCGATCTGGCGGAGAAATTCACGGAAGTAGAAGCGGCGCTCGGTTTCAGAAAGGTCGAGCCAGAATTGGGGCAGGGAAACGGTTTGCACGGTTGCTTTTAAGTCTACTGGCGGCAACTGGGCAAGCTGATTTTCTAGTTCTGCCATCTCCGATCGCACCTTATACGCCCTCAGATCCGCCGTTTCTTGATCCAACACGCCAGTTTCAACTAAGGGTTTAAGCTGATCCAACAATCCTTGCTTTGCCGCGATCGCGCCCCCAATGCCCTGCTTAATCCGGATCAGGTCGGGCAACTCCACTCCCGCGATCGCCTTGGGCAAATCTTCGCAAATCCTTGTAATCGTCGTTTGCAAGACGGCATCGTAGTCAATCGCTTTACACTTTGGCTTGCGGGCGCACTGGGTGGGACGTAGGTAAAGATAGTCTCGATCTTTCCGATGACTGGTGACTTGGGCGATCGTCATGGATGACTGGCACTCACTGCAAAACACCAACCCCGCCAGCGATCGCGGCGCACTGGCAGACCGACGAGGCAATCGACGATTGCGGCGCAGCAGGCGATCGATTTGAGCCGCTTCATCCCGCGACAGAATTGCATCATGGGTATTGCGAATCCGGTTGCCATCCTGATATTCCAGATCGCCACGATAAACGGGATTCGCTAACCAGCGCTGCCCGGTGGAAACCGAGATCCGTTTGCTGTAGCGTTTTGCCAAGTAGCGGACGGCACCGCGCACTGTGCCATAGAGCAAAAATTGCTCAAAAAAATCTTTGATCACTGGGGCTGTACTGCGATCGATGACATAACCACTTTTGCCCCGCCGATAGCCATAGGGCGCTTTACCAGGCGGCGGCAAGGCTTTCACTCGATTACGGGCATGTCCCTGACGAATGCGACGGCTACGCTGTGCCATTTGCATCTCTTGCAGCCGCTTCAGCATTTCTGCTTGCAGGCTTTCAGCCGGCGGTAGGGTCTGTAATCGCCCTTCAGCGTCAGCAGGCAATTGATCCAGGCAGATCAACCCAATCCCCAACGATTCCAACTGGGCTAGGCGATCGCCTACCGATTGCATGGACTCGCCCAATTCTTCCAACTGCCGCACCAGTACCCATCCAGTCGGCATCGTTTGACAATCTGTTATAAGCTGCTGCCACTGCGATCGCGCCTGTTCCAGTGGCTTTCTTGCTGACTTCTTTCCGCCTGACGCTCCTGCGCCAACCGCTAAATCCTGATAGGTCTGCTCAATCTCCCAGCCCCACGTCGTGGGATCAGGCGCAGATTCCAACAACGGATCAGTATAGATATAGGCAACCACTCGCATTGATTTGTCTAATGAAATAACCAACAGGTCATCGTATATTTGCAGCCTCGCAAAACAGGCAACGTTTGGTAAGGGTGAGTGTAGCAAGCAGGAAACACGACAATGCTACCCACAGTCGGTTTGACTTTGATACTTTGGCGATCGAACAGAAGTTCGCCGCCTTCAAACGCATCATTCAAAAAGCCAACAATGCTAACATCCCGCGCAGGTAACCCTTTAGCAAGCTCTTCATAGCGATTGGAGAGCAGCAATCCGTCAGAGTGGCGCTTGTAGCTTTGCCCTGGACGATAGCGATCGATAGAATACAGTTCCGCATGGCTAAAAGGCACCTCATAGCGCTTGGCAAGCAGATCCCGAATTCCTTGCAGCTTGCTCAACAAAAGCTGATTGGTCGATTCCAGCAAAGGGTCGCAGTTATCCAAGGGCAACACTTCTCCGCTGCGCCGTTCTCCCGTGAGGCTGGCTCCGGGTGGCGGTGATTTGAACTCATAGCACTCCGCAATTTGCACCACATGGGCACACAGAGAAGGTTCGAGCAATGCCTCGACCAATAGAACATCTGCGCCTAAATCTTTAAAGGGAACTCCCATCTGTTGCTAGTTCTGCGTGTATGTTGGATCTTAACGCTGAATCGGAATAGATTTCCTAAACTGAAATCATCCCTCTACAATTGCTCTATGCAACGATCGCCTTCTTTCAAATCATCTCCCTCGTTTCTGCAACCGCTAGATCGCGTTGCCATTGTCCTTTTAGTCGTCCTGCTCGTGCTAATTGGGCTGCTGCTGTGGGGCGGCGATCGCACGGCTCCGCGTGTTCGTGACTTTACCTGGCAAAACAAGCAAGTTGGGGCAGACGACACCGCTTTTATCCTAGGGTTTAGTCGTCCGATGGATCATGCCAGTGTCGAAAAGAATTTAAAGATTGATCCCCCTTTACCCGGAAAGGTGAGTTGGGCAGGGCGACGCATGGCTTATACCCTAACGCTGCCAGCCACTTATGGCAGTGAGTATCAGGTGCGGCTAGAAAACGCTCAAGATTACTTTACTCAAAAAGGTAGTCAACGCGCCCCGATTCAGCCATTTCAAACATCCTTCCGCACCCGCGATCGCGCCTTTGCCTACATTGGCACCCAAGGCGAAGAAACCGGGCGATTGGTGTTGGATAACCTGACGAAACAAGAGCATGTCATTCTCACGTCGGCTGATTTTGTCGTCAATCAGTTCAAACCCTATCCCTTGGGCGATCGCATTTTAATTGCTGCTACGCCTCGCGCTGCCCAAGCTCAAGGCATCCTGGAGCAAAAGCTCTATCGCGTTGCCACTGGAATTCAAGTGGAATCGCCCCCTGCTCAAGTGGGTGCCCAAACCGATGGCAACCCGATTACTGCCTTCCCGATCGCGGCAGCGGGCACTACCGAGTTAGTCCTAGACAGCACTGCTTACCAAAACCTAAAGTTTGATCTGTCTGCCGATGGCAAAGTGATTGTGGTGCAGCGAGTCAGCCGCACCGACCCAGCCGATTTTGGACCCTGGATTTTACGGGATGGCAAGCCACCGGAAGCATTGCAGGGTCAACCCGGTGGCGATTTTTTGATTACCCCCGACAGCGACTCCCTCGCGATCGCCCAAGGACAGGGACTCGCCGTCTTACCGCTCCAACCCAACGCTGCCCCGCTCAACTTTTTGCCCAAATTTGGCATAGTCTTAGCATTTTCAAGGGATGGCTCCCTCGCCGCCATGGTGAAATTTAACACCGACCGGACGCGATCGCTGTTTCTGGTAACCAATCAAGGCATACAAAAAGAATTAGTGCGAACCACTGGCTCTATTTTTGCGGCTCAATTTGATCCCGCCAAACAAATCCTTTACAGCTTGTTATCTGAACTGATTTCAGGGGAAACTTATCAAGAGAACCCTTACCTAGCCGCGATCGATCTGAAAACCACTAAACTTACCCCTCTAGTAGACTTGCCCAATCAACGAGACATTCAATTCAGCCTTGCACCCGATGGACTGGCAATTCTCTATGACCAGACCACAGCCCCCCCCCAATCGGATGCAGCATCTAGTCCGAATCAAGCCGGGAAGTCGATCGCCACCAGCAAACTCTGGCTCCTCCCCATTAACACCGCATCTCCCACCTCAAACCTCAAACCTGAACCTCTTCCCTTTGCTGGCATCCAACCCCGCTGGCTCCCCTAAATCGCCCCTCGCTACTCGCCACTCGCCACTCATCAATCCCCCTTCCCCATGAATCCCCAGGAGATCCTAGAGCGCTATCGTCAAGGAGAACGCGACTTTTCCCACAGAGATCTCAGCGGTGCAAACCTGAGCGGCTTTAATCTACGCGGCGCAAACTTGACTGGAGCAAACCTAACCGAGGCAAATCTGAGTTGGGCATTTTTAAACCAAACCACTCTCACCGAAGCCTGTTTGCGACGAGCGGATCTTCGCAACGCCTCGCTAAATGGCGCAGCCCTAAATCAGGCAATTCTCAGCGGCGCAAATCTTAGCAGGATTGACCTGCGCCTTGCCAACCTGCAAAACGCAGACCTAAACTGGGCAGTGATGCAAGAAGCCGATCTCGCCAGTGCGAACCTGACTTCTGCAAAACTAGATCAGGTCAACCTGGATCGGGCAAAGCTCAACAGCGCCAACCTAGCTGGAGCAGAACTGATGGAAGCAACCCTCCGCCGTGCCAATTTATCCAATGCCAATCTCGATCGCGCTAATCTGCGAGAAGCCCATTTAGAAGAAGCAAATTTGCGGGAAGCAAGCCTGCGGGGTGCCAACTTAACCGAGGCGAATTTGAGTGGAGCCTATCTCCGCCAAGCAAACCTGAGCGAAGCCGACCTGCACCGTGTTGTGTTGGCAGGTGCCGATCTAAGCGAGGCGATCCTCACCAGTGCCGACCTCAGCCGTGCCAACTTATCTGGCTCCTATTTACTCAAAGCCAGCTTGCAAGGCGCTCATCTACTGCGGGCAAATCTGCAAGATGCCTACTTACTCCGCACTGATTTGAGTGAAGCTAATTTGCGGGGAGCCGATTTGCAACGGGCAGATCTCAGCGGTGCCTATCTGAGCCACACCAGTCTGAGCGAAGCAGATTTAACCGGTGCTTACTTGCTAGAAAGTCATCTGATCCAAACCACGGTGGATGGAGCAATTTTGACGGGGTGCTGCATTTACAACTGGCACCCGGAAGCAGTGGATTTCTCTAAGGTGCAGTGTCGCTATCTCTATACCCAGTTCAACCATACGGAAAAAAAGCCAACCGATCGCGTTCCCCAAGGACGCGAATTTGAACCGGGCGAAATGAGTGCCTACTACCAGGATGACCATACGGGCGTAGATTTATATTTTACCGAGTCGGTGAATTGGGAAGTACTGGCATTCACCTTAGTCCAAGCTGCGGCTGAAGATCCAGGACTGATTTTGAAGGTAAAATCCTATGAACCGGTGGAGGATAATTATTGGGTCAAACTTTCTGCCAATCGCACGGTGAATTCTAAAGTGCTGGCAAGACGGATTTTTCAGCTTTATCCAGAAGTGAAACAGCGATTGTTAACCCACCGACCCAAAATTTTGAGCTTGCTGGGAATTGCCTTAACAGATCTAGGAGACTCTGCCACGCCTCCTGCCACGGCTGAGAAATCGCCCCAAACAACGGGCGATCGCCGCGCCTATCTGTATCAAGAAGTGGTGCGTCAGATTCAGTATATTTTGGTTACCCAAACACCGGATCAATTGGTTGAAAGCGTTCAGCGATTACTAGACTATCTCCAGCAAGAAGGCATCGGCACCCAAGACATTCAGCGCAAGGTGATTAGTCAAGCAGTCGCCCAACGGGCTAAACGGGATGAAGCCTTTCGAGATCATTTGCTAAAATGGAGCGCCCAATCGCCAAACCCTGTGCGTTCATCTCCAGTGGGACAAGCCCTCCAAGTAGCGATCGCTCTGTTTAGCAATCCTCAGTCACCGCAGCCTTAAAATCAGGGCACAATTTTACTGCCCTCAGCGTCTTGCTAAAAAGATTGACTGAACTTCTGAGGGCAGCCTAGTCTGCCCTTTTTATTATTCATATGCTTGCCAGAAATCTATGGGCAGTTATTCCAGAACTCGAAACGACACAAGACTCTTCAGCCTTCTAATGTTGAACTTTGAGAGTGCTAAAATGAGATGCGATTAATTCTGTTATGATTAGTCGCTTAACGGGATGTGGCGCAGCTTGGTAGCGCACTTCGTTCGGGACGAAGGGGCCGTGGGTTCGAATCCCGCCATCCCGATTTTTCTTTGTGTACAATAACACTTTGTTTGTCATCGATAACAAATTAGTGTCGTCATTAACATTCTTTTGTCGGCTAACACTTTTTATCTATCGTTAACACTTTGATGTCATAAAGTATTGGGGTAGCCAAGACAGTTGGAAGACAACAAACTATTAAGCTGTTGATCCCGAACGGAGTGCGCCTTTCAATTCACCTTAATAATGAATAGAACTCTTGCAAAAGTCAGCTAGCCAGAGCTAGTTCGTAATTGTAGAGTGCGGCAATCAGATTGCAGCGTAAGCCAAAACGCCGTCTACGATTACGATAGCGCTCAGGTAGAATCTTGAAGATTTTGAGGCACCGATTCACATGCTCAGCGACCACCCGCTGTTGCGCTAAGGTGCGATTGTACTGTTTGTTTGTTGCACTCAACTTGCCCCTTTTGGCTTCTTCTTCGGTATCCGCACTTTGGAATGAAGCTTCTGCCAGCCTTGGTATCCCTTGTTCCCCCTTCCTTCACTCTGGGGGTGGACTCTGACTTGACTAGGAACAAACAACTTGAAGTCATGCCGTCTCCCTTTGCCATAGGCGGTACACACAATTTGCTGAGTATGCTGATCCACGATCAACTGAATCTTGAGCGTGTGTCACTGCTTCTTGCCACTGTAAAAACGCTTTTGATAACGCTTTGGGCGCTCAATAGGCGATTCAGTCACATCCACCACGATCGTCTTGGGTGGGTCAGGATTGGTGAATAGATGCTTTTTTCCGGGCAATCTAAACTTGCCAGAACGAATTAGGCTGGTTTCGACCCGTTGTACCGTGCGGCAAATCGTTGATTCTGCCACGCCCCAATCTTGAGCAATATGGAAATAAGTCCGGTACTCTCGCCAATACTACAATGTGACCAGAACTTGATCTCGGACGCTTAACTTACTTGCGCCCCGCTTTCTGTTTGGTTTGCCCTCGCTGCTCGATTACCTCAAAGGTCGCCTCAAAGGTCGAAAGGTGAACCCCAAACAGTCGCTTGAAATCGCGATCGAGCAACTCTTTTGCTTGTTCGTATTGCATCGTAAAAGTGGATTAGGTGTTCAAAGTCTTGTACCCTAACTCAATTCACTTTCGCAAGAAGTCTAATCAATGAATTATGTGAAATCCTGGACAATCTATGTATATCCTCTGGATATTTGATGAATGAGTCAGCAACTTATTATTCTGTTGAACTGATGCATGATTTAGTGAATCGTTGCCCAACAACATTTGGTAATGCGCGAGGAGTACGTAATTTGTTTGAACAGGTAATCTCTGCTCAAGCTAGCCGAGTTATAGAACTTGAAGATCCCAGCGAAATTGATTTATGTACTTTGGATGCAGCGGACTTTATCGCTACTCCTCTAGTTCTTGCTGCTTCATAAAATGATGTCGCGTCATTGATGTTCCTAGAAATAGATTTATTTCAATCCACAAAGCTTGGGCTGATTTTTATTGCAGGCGATCGATAGTGCGGTACTGAATCGCTTCTGCGATGTGGTGCGTTTGCAGAGCGTCATCTCCGGCGAGATCGGCAATGGTGCGACCCACTTTGAGAATGCGATCGCTGGCTCTAACGGATAGCCCTAACTTACGAATCGCGGATTCTAGCAAGGTTTTGGTGGGATCGTCTAGCACACACCATTCGCGCAAATTTCGGGATTGCATTTCCGCATTGCATCGTAAAGCGGTTCCTTGAAATCGCTGTTGTGCTTGCGATCGCGCGATTTCTACCCGCGATCGCACCGTGGCGGAGTCTTCCCCCGTGGGTTGTTGAGTAATCTCTTCTGGCTTAAGCCGATTCACCCCAACCTGTAGATCAATTCGATCCATGAGTGGACCCGATAGCCGCGACCAATATTGCTCTCGCGATCGCGGTGTGCAGGTACAAGGCTGGATCGTATCGCCATAAAACCCACAGGGACAAGGATTTGTGCTGGCAACCAGGGTAAACTGGGCAGGAAAAGTCACAGACTGACGGGTTCTAGAAATATTGACGTGCCCATCTTCCAAAGGCTGCCGCAAAAACTCCAGCACATCACGCTTAAATTCTGTTAATTCGTCCAAAAAGAGAATGCCACGGTGCGCCAGAGAAATTTCTCCTGGTCGCGGAAAGCTGCCGCCGCCTACCAGAGAGGGACCGGATGCCGAATGATGCGGACTGCGGAACGGGCGCGTGGTGACTAAAGAACCCTTATTTTTCAGCAGTCCAGCGACGGAGTGAATTTGGGTGACTTCCAACGCTTCTTCAAAGCTTAAGGGTGGCAAAATAGACGGCAATCGTCTCGCCAGCATAGTTTTACCACTGCCAGGAGGTCCTACAAAAACCAGGTTATGTCCTCCAGCCGCCGCAATTTCTAAGGCGCGACGAGCATGGGCTTGTCCTTTCACATCATGTAAATCGGCACCACAAAAGCGATCGCGCTCCAGTTCTGCCAACCCATCCACTTCAGCCGCTAGGTAGCGATCGGGGTTATTGAGAAAATCCCCAATTTCCGACAAGTGCTTAAAGCCAAATACCGATATGCCTTTGACAACGGCGGCTTCACGCACATTATCTGCCGGAATCACCAATCCCTTAATACCCATGCGCTTGGCTGCCGCCGCGATCGCTAAAACCCCGCTGACTGCACGGACGCTGCCATCCAAAGATAACTCCCCAATGAATAAATAATCATCTAGCAACGTTGTTTTTACCTGTTCTGCCGCTGCCAAAATGCCTACGCTAATTGGTAAATCAAAGCTAGGACCTTCTTTCCGCAGATCTGCCGGAGTCAAATTCACCACAATTTTCCGCATTGGAAAGGCAAAGCCAGCATTCTTAACCGCTGTTCGCACACGCTCCTTGGATTCCTGCACAGCGGTATCGGGTAAGCCCACCACCACAATTCCGGGCAGACCTCCAGCAATATCCACTTCAACTCCCACTTTGACAGCATCAACCCCAATTAGCGACGCACTCCAAACCCTTGCAAGCATGACAACTCTTTACGATGGCTACTTCCTAGAGTTCCCAAATGCCTAAGCTCCTAACATCTCAAGTTGGGTAGTCAGTCAAAGCTAAGGTGCTGTTATTGAGTCCCCTGCCTAAGATCAGGATCAATGCGGTGAGAGTCTGGTTTTATTTTTAGGCAAATATCCTTCAATCAGTAAATCTGAGCCGATCGCGCGCCAGCTAACTGGGTTTAGGGTAAGGGCTTCTGTCATTTTTTTAAGCCCCAAATCCCCTACAGGAGAAGGCGCTGTCACCCCGCCGATGATTTTGGGGGCAATAAAGGCAAGGACTTTTTGCACCGCCCCTTCCGCGATCGCACGGGCGGCTAAAGTGCCACCACATTCCCATAGCACTGTTAAAAAGCCGCGATCGTAGAGGTGAGCCATGACAGTACTTGGGGTGAGAGGTTCTAGTTCTACCACATCTACCCCCCGTTGCTTCAAGTCAGCTTGGAACATTTGCTGAACGCCCACTTGGGTTAAGACCAGAGTAGAAGCAACGCTGGTATTCCACACATTGGCAGAGATTGGAAGATCCAATGTGCGGCTCATAATCACTCGTAGCGGGGTTTGACCCGGTTGGCGGCTGGTGAGTAAGGGGTCATCTGCGCGCACAGTATTGCCACCCACAATTACGGCATCGCAAGTTGCCCGCAGTTGATGAACCTCGCCACGAGCCGCTTCACTAGTCACCCAGGCGCTATGTCGAGTCACGGCAGCAATTTTTCCATCTAAGGTCATGGCATATTTCAAAATACCAAACGGTCGATGGTGCAAAATTCGATGCACAAAGGCTTCGTTTAAGGTTTGACAGGCAGATTCTTCAATGCCAACAGAAACCTCAATGCCAGCCTGTTTCAGTCGATCGCTGCCTGTCCCCGCAACCTGGGGATTGGGATCGATCATGCCAATCACAACTCGCCCAATTCCAGCCGCAATCACCGCATCTGAGCAGGGAGGAGTGCGCCCATGATGATTGCAGGGTTCTAGATTGACATAGAGGGTTGCGCCCTTAGCGCGATCGCCTGCCTGTCTGAGGGCAAACACTTCCGCATGGGGATCACCGGCTTTGGGATGAAAACCCTCGCCCACAATCTCACCGTCCTGCACAATCACGCAGCCTACTAGCGGATTGGGGGCAGTTTTGCCTGCTGCTTGCCGTGCCAAGATCACACAACGCTGCATCATGGCACAATCAATATTTTCAGCCATTTACCAACCTAAAGGAACCGTCTTCAGATCCTAGACCGAATCTAGAGATCACTACATTCATCCAGCCAAGCTTGATAGGATTGGGTGAGGCTACTGTCATCCAATTCAATCTCAATACGGATACTTTTGCAGCGATGGCGCAGGGTTTGGGCGATCGCGTCTATTACAGCATTCGCCACTTTAGGAGACTTAAACGTCCCGCTTACTATAGGTTTTTCTGAGACTGTGAGATCTACCGTGGGATCTAATGGGGGAACGCCCAACTCCAGTGAGTCCTGAGCCGGAACATTGCTCAGGTCTGAAATATCTGCATTACTATCTGCATCCTCTAAAGCAGATGTTTCCTCTACCGGAAGCGTTGAGCGATCGCGGGATGCCCGATCCCCTAATCCGGCTAATCCTGCTAAGATGCCAGATGCTGCTGCCATGCCTGCTGCCGGATCGACAAATCCCATGGTGGAGGTAGAAAAATTAAACTCGTCTGAGACACTTTGTGGAGTATCACCTGGATTATCAAACAAGCTATCGAGGGCAAAGTTTCCAGTTTCAAACTCACCGCCCAAATTCGTCAGGTTCTCTAATTCTCCCGCTTCCGCAAAGGATAGATCGGCAACGCTACCAAATGTGTCAGCTAGATTGTCTGTAGGCAGATCGGCTGTAGGTAGATCATCGGTAAATTCAATCGTACTCAGGCTGGCAGTGGTTTCTGGTTCGCGTTCAATGCGATCGTCTTGAAGAGTGAATTCACTTAGGTTATTGGTTTCGGCGATCGCAAAGTCTGTCCCAAACTCATCTTCCAGAGATAAATCCACATCAAAGACGGTATCAAGCTCTAAATTCGCCAGATTATCTGCATTCAGTGCATTTTCTGGCGATGCCCAGGCTAAGTCAGATAGAGCCTCTGTCTCTGATGGAAGGTCTTCAGAAACGCTAGGGGCGATCGCGTCTACGGATACCTCTATAAACGAGGTTGGTATCTCACCCACGCTCAAATCTAAGTCTGATCTTGACTGATCAACTGTTGACTGATCGGCAAGATCATTTGAGAAGTCATCGCTAAGAGAAAAGTCTAGATTAGGGAGGTCAGCGATCTCGTTAGATTCAAATCCTAACTCTGTTGAATCTGATTCAAATTCTAAATCTGTCGAGTTTAGCGACAAATCTAGATCAGCTAATTCGCCTGCCAATCCCAACTCAAGCCCGCTGCCTGTATCCATTTGAGGCGGCTCGAAAGAGTCATCAGGGTTTAGTTCAAACAACTCATTTGATCCTGGTTCGTCCTCTGTTTCGTCAACCCACGATAATCCGGAGTCAGCATCAATCAGATTTTCGCCGAGATTCAAATCCAAATCGGGTAACTCACTCGCTGAGTCAGCGGTTGAGCTATCTGAGAATCCAAAATCCTCCAGAGATACTGCTTCTAAAGATTCTAAAGGTGCCAGTGCTGTATCTGGGAATCCAAAATCTTCCAAAGACGCTGCTTCTGAGAATGCATCTAGATCGGACAAACTCTCAAGCGTAAAATCAGTAGTAGACTCAGCTTCGCCAGAATCGGCGGATAGCAAAAACTCTTCGGCATTTTCATGAATGGTGTCTACCGAAAAGCTATCTGCCAAGGAACTACTAGCGGACAAGTCCTCAAATTCATTTTGAACTTCCGCATCAGTGAATAAATCAGCCGTTGATGAATCTTGAGATGCCTGTTCCCATAAGGCAAATCCAGGTTCTGATGTTTCGTCTAATTCATCTAGCAAGAATGCTGGAGATTCTAACTCGTCGTTAGACAAATCAGGCAAAGGACTGTTTTCAGAGGAAGAACCATAGCCTGAAACAAGCTGGTCTGTAGGGCTGACCAACTCAGACCAATCATCCTCTGGAGAATTAGTGGTGATGAATTCGGCAGTAGATTCGTTGTCTAGCGAAAAGTTTTCTAGCGGCAAAAGTTCTATTTCTGATAGTTCAGGGAGTTCCAGAGAAGCTGCTAGATCGTTTTGATCGGTTGATGGAGTGGTTGAAAGCCAATCGTTATCTAGCGACTCTAAGGATTCCATTGATGATCTTTCGACGGAGGTGGCAAAATCATCAACGGTTTCGGGCATCACTGAATCGGATGCAAATAAATCTTCTTCTAGCGCAGCAAAATCATCAGCAGGCTCGGCGAACAGTGAATCTGCTGTGAATGAATCTGTGAATGAGTTGTCTTCTAGGGAGGCGAAATCATCTGTGGATTCGGTGAATAGGGAATCTGCTGTGAATGAATCGTCTTCTAGTGATAGGGTTTCTTCTGTCGCAGCAAAATCATCAGTGGATTCGGCGAACAGTGAATCTGCTGTGAATGAGTTGTCTTCTAGGGAGGCGAAATCATCTGTGGATTCGGTGAACAGTGAATCTGCTGTGAATGAATCGTCTTCTAGTGATAGGGTTTCTTCGGGCAGTGATAGGGTCTCTTCGGGTGCAGGATGGGCGATCGCGCTTCCTCCCATCAAGGTTGCCGCCGCCGCTGCGTCATAGGATAACGGGGGTTGATTAGAAGGTAGAGGTGCTGAAGGGTTTGGTTCGGCACGGTTCGTGAAACGATCTCCATAGGAATCGCTGGATTCTAAAGGCGTATATTGTGGCAAAAAGTCAACATCAGCTTTGACAATATTCACAAAGACGGCATGAGTCTGAACGCTCACCTTTTTAATCCGACGACCATTGAGTAAAACGGATGCATTGTTTTCTGTTGTGCCCAATGGTGCAAAGACTAAATTAAGCTGATGAGTGTCGTCTAAGATTAAGTCTTGAATTTCACCGATGGGTTGACCTAGCTCATCTATTACCGTGAAATTGTTTAGCTTACTTTTCAAATTATTGAGATTTTCCATCAAGGCAGTGATGCGAACGGCTTCGTCATGCGGATTGCGATCGCCTTCCAACAGGTCTGAAGATTCCGATGGGTTAGGGGAAGATGGATGAGTCATTGTTCGGCTTTATTAAAGAGGGTAACGGTCAGTCCACCAGCGGCTGGAATGAAATCAATTAAGTTCGTTGTTTATGTCGATGAATGGGTGGAATCTCTCTAGTTTTTTATCTGCGTGTCACCGCAGGGAATGATTCCTAAAGGTAGTTACTATGATATTAAAGATTCTTGATTCAAGCGTTTTCTTGTAGTAAGTCGGTCAAGATAGTTCTATTTTATTAAGTTTTACTAATTGCTCCTTAAAAGTTGGTGAACTAAGTTGAAAAATCCTCTCGCTTTACTGAATTGACGATTTAGCCAGGATTCCCCAAAAAATAGGAAATTTGTCATTTGAGAGGGGGTGAATATGAATACTCAACTTTGGTTGTCGTTGCTTTGGCAGCAGCGTGTGATTGCGGTAGTCCGCAGTGGTCGGTTGGAACAGGGCATTCAAATGGCGAAGGCGGTTGCGGCTGGAGGCATTCAGTTGATAGAAGTGACCTGGAATAGCGATCGCGCTCCAGAGTTAATCGCCCAATTGCGTGCTGAGTTGCCTCAGTGCTGGATTGGCGCAGGCACCTTGCTAACAGTGGCTCAGCAGCAAGAGGCGATCGCGGCAGGCGCGCAGTTCCTTTTTACCCCACACGTCGATATCAGCATGATCAAAACTGCCGCTGAGCAAGAAATCCCGTTGGTTGCTGGTGCCCTTTCTCCCACTGAAATTGTGCAAGCATGGCAAGCGGGGGCAGCGAGTGTCAAAGTTTTCCCGATAGAAGCAATGGGTGGAGTTGCCTATATTCAAGCATTACGCGCGCCGTTGAGTAATATTCCGCTCATTCCCACCGGAGGGATCACGCTCGAAAATACACCTGCATTTTTGCAAGCTGGCGCGATCTCAGTTGGGCTATCCAGCGATTTATTTCCCAAAACTGCTTTATTACAAGAAAACTGGGAGGCGATCGCCCTGAGAGCAAAAAACCTCATCCAAAGAACCCAGCATAATCAGCAAAACCCTCTGAAGCCTTGAATGAATTTCTTCAACTCAAAACTAAGACCTCAAAACTCAAAACTCCACCCACTCGTTTCTCCGTCAACTCGTTTAGCAATCCTTAAGCTTTGCGATCGCCCCCTTTCATCTGTCTCATTTCTTGGCTTACGATGGGCACAAAGCTATCAATTAAGCCTGTGAATCGCCAGTTTTTTCGTCACTGCTGTGGAGTGTGGATTAGTTCACTGATTGCGATCGGGCTAGAGCCTTTATCATCCAACCTCATTTGGGCACAAGACCCTTCTTTTCAACTTGCCCAACAAACACCAATCTCGCAACTTAAAAAGTTAAAGCAATCTGGAGAACGCTGGATTGAGATTGATTTATCCAAGCAGCGCCTCATTGCTTGGGAAGGAAAGCGCCCCGTTTATGCCGTAATTGTCTCCACAGGTAAATCTTCCACCCCAACCCCAACTGGCGTATTTTCAATCCAAACGCGCTATCGCACCACTCGCATGAGTGGCGAGGATTATGATATTCCCGATGTGCCCTATGCCATGTTCTATCATCGTGGCTACGCTATCCATGGAGCAAATTGGCATAACAACTTTGGAACTCCTGTTAGCCATGGCTGCACAAACGTAGCCGTTAACCACGCCCGCTGGATTTACAATTGGGCAAGTGTAGGAACTCCAGTTGTAGTGCGAGATTAGCAAGTTTCAACGGATCCTACAGGATTCGAACCTGTGACCGATCGCTTAGAAGGCGATTGCTCTATCCACTGAGCTAAGGATCCATTCTTTAGAGCAAAGTTAGAATAAACATACTCTATTTAGAGTATCAGCTTACAATATCGCTGTTTAGTTTGCGTCCTCTAGAGAGTGTCTTTTGCGTCCTCTAGAGAGTGTCTTACGTTACAATCAGCAAAATTTTGGAGGGGTTCACCATGATGCATCCAAGATTTTGAGGATGTTCTGAGTTTTGAGCCGAAAAACGGCAAATTCTTAAGGTAAGGTTTGAGATAAGCCTCAACCCACCTTGTTGTTTTTAACTAGTTCCCTACCGATATGATAACTAGTTCCCTACCGATATGATAAGATTGCCCATCTCTCAAAACAAGCAAATGAAGCCCTGACAGGAGTAATTGCTAGCGTCATGTTTATTCTGAAGCGGCAGGATGTTGAGATTTCTAGCGTTCAGCACCCCAAACGGGATCAGCAAGTTCCCATCCTGACCTATCAGGGGCAAACTTTCCGATTGATTAGCGTTTTTAATGCTGCTCAGGAAGAAGATGCAAAGGCATTTTGGCGTGACCTAACGGATAACCAGGGAAAAGCCTGTGTGTTGTTGGAAGAACCCGATCGCTACAGCGTGTGGGGCAAAATTCGACTCGAGCAGTTTGCCACTGAAGCTGACCATGAAGTCTCTCTAAATCCTGCTTATGTCAAAGGTGCCCTGCTCATGCTGCAAGCCGTATTTATCGATATTGAAGACCTATTAGGTAATCGACAAGCGGGTCTTTTTCAAAAAGATATTTCTGAAGTGTTTAAGCAGTGGCGCTTTCCCCAAGCAGTGACCCCCGATGCCGTCAAGTATTTGCTTACCGTAGATCCCCTGAATGCGGCTAGTCTACCCGCGTGGCAAGAGCATCATCTTAATACTTTGTTGCAAGAACTCCATCGGGTCGGTAAGTCCTATTTTGGAAATACTACGTTCGCGCAGCGGTCAATTGATGCACTGCAAGATTTACCCTCCAACGAGCAAAGTCAAGTTTCCACCTGGTTAAATCAATCTCCATTGGGCAAACTGTGGCGATAGATTGGCGATAGAGTGTGGCGACAGATTAAAGAATCTTTGATTAATGTGCTACAAACCTCTAACTTTATGCGACTCTTGCTGGATATGTTTTTATTTTTGCTTTGTTTTTGCAAGTCGTCCTGTTTCTGACGCAGCTACCCCCAGGAATTAATCTATGAGCAGTGCAGACAAGTCCTCGGACAAACCATTTCTATCGGTTCAAACTATTGTCTTAGCTGAGATTGGCTGGGCGGTCTTAGCCTTATTATTTTTCCTGTTATTTGGTGTAAAAGCTCCCCAAGAGGAGCGATCGCTGTTGTATTCCTGGGGAACCTCCATTTTTGAAGCAGTTGCTTTCCTCGTTGCCGCGTTGCTGTGTTTTCGGAACTGGCGCAGTTCGCAAATTGTCAGTGGGCGCGGGGTTTGGCTGGGCATTGGGCTAGGCACGTTTTTTTACTTTCTTGGTAATCTATTGTTTAGCTATTGGGAGTTAGTTTTAGGGCTAGAGGCGGCGGTTTCTCCAGGAGACTTTTTCTTTGTCTTGGCTTACATTTTTCTGGTCTGGGGGATGTTTCAGGCAGTATTTTCTAGGCGGTTAAATTTGGAGCTTTGGCAGAAAGGAGTGATTGTGGCGATCGCAGTGGTTGGGATCGCGATCGCCATTGTGCTATCCACCGCCAAACCTGCGGAGCAGCCAGCCGCACAGCTAGACCTGGGTTATGTGGCTGAAGCCCCTAGACTCGAAGCCATTCCAGGCTTTCCGTTGGAAAGATCTGTCTTAGCGATCGTTTCAACCGCTCAACCGTTAGATTTTCCTGTTTTCAATCTTTCTGCTGTCGCTGAAAACGTCTTGGCAAAGGTGATGGCACAAGCAGCCCCGGCAGCCCCAGCAGCCGCACCGCCCCAAAAACCGCAAGCACCAGAGTGGGCATTGAGTTTGGAACAACAGTTGACACCTTTGGCACTGCCGCTCAACTGGTTTTATCTGCTCTGTGATGTGCTGCTGCTGGTTTTGGCGACCACCTTGTTGCTGGCGTTTTGGGGCGGACGGTTTTCCCAATCTTGGCGGATGATTGCGGCGGCGGCTTTTTGTTTATACATTGCGGATATTTGGTTTAAATATGCGACAACAAGCTTGGCGGATTATAAGAGCGGGGGATTACCAGAAGTATTCTGGGTGTTTAGTGGTGTGCTGTTTGGAATCGGGGCTGCGCTAGAATATGATCTCTCCATCCGCTCTCGTCGGGCTGGTTCTCGCCGCCGTGCTTAATCGAAACACCCATCCGGCTAAAGCCGCCGTAAATTTGGTAGGATTCGCTTGTCAACCTCCTGTTAGATTGTAAATTCGGAATACAATGAAGCAGGCGATCGCCGCTTCTTCACAGCTTGCTTTAAATGATTGCTAAAAAACTTTCCGACTCTGAAAAAAACGAAGTCATTGAACTTTATCGGCAGTTGGGTGAGACGACCTCAACCTTGGCAGGTCGCTATAGCGTTAGCACTTCCACCATTAGCCGTATTCTAAAAAGCGCCTTACCAGCAGACGAGTATGAAGTGCTGATTCAGCAAAAGCGTCAAGCTCTTCGCTCAAACGAGTATTTGCCGCTGCTGCAAGCACCCATAGCAGAGCAACAGGAGCCTAGTGTTCAATCGCCCAATATTTCAAAAACGGTCAACATAGCGGTTACTGAGCCGGAAAGGGCGATCGCAGAGCAGCCTGTTGTGCCTGAAACTATCCAAAGGCACCCCACCGATGGGCAGTCTACAGCGGATTTGGCAATAGTCGAATCGGTTGAACCGACTAGAATCGAGTCCATTGAACCGCCTTTAGCCATTAAGCCACCTGATCTGAAAAGTGGTCCTATTTTGAAACGGCGATCGCAAAAACCGTTGCCTGACGAAGACGAAAGCGAATTTGATTTGCCTGTTGCAAAAGCTGCTTTGCCCGATCTTTCTCCTAAAGTCAGTGTAGGGAAAAGATTTGAGTCTGAGTCTGAGTCTGAAGTATTGAAAGAAATTCTTGCAGAAGAAATTCTTGACTTAGACGAGGACGATGACCTTGATGATGATCTTGAGGACGAGGACGAGGACGATGATGATTTTGATGATGATTTGTCGAAACCTCTGTTTGCAACAAGCAAATTAGCCGATGGAGCCATCATCCAAATTTTGCCCTTAGCAGAGGCTTTGATTCCTCGCACTTGCTATCTAGTGATTGATCGCGCATCAGAATTAATCGCGCCACTTCTGCAAGACTTCGGCGATTTAGGGCAAATTCCTGAAGAAGAGACCCAGAACAAAATTCTGCCAGTATTTGACAATCACCGAATTGCTAAACGGTATTCCAATCCTCGAACGCAGCGGGTGATCAAACTTCCAGATGGCAGAATCTTACAGAAAACCTATTCTCATCTCAAAGCCAAAGGCATTTCGCGTTTATTGATTGATGGACGGGTCTATGATTTGACCGGGAGTGAAGACTAGCACTCAATCCTCTTCATAAGGACGCTGCAAAGAAGAAGTGAGCATCAGTTGAACGATCGCCATACCCACCATGCCAATGCCTACGCTAAACGCCAGCACTAGCCCCAGTGGAATTTCAACCGACTGAAACGCTAACAAGCTGAGTTTTACTGGCGTAAAGTTTTGCACAGAAAGAATTGCGATCGCGCCCACCCACGTAGCCGCAATCAGTGAGATCAACACAATGGGCAGCATTTTCATAACGCTTCGTCCAACAGCACAGTGATTCTAGGCTAGCGTGTTTCTCAGCGATTGATCCGGGCAATAAAAGAGTCACGATTCTTTTATTGAGCCGCCACAAGAACTTCCTGCCCCAGCCGTGCAGCCGAAGCAATGCCGCCCGGTAACAATTTCTCGCTGCGCCAGCCACTCTAGATGAAAGTCGCGAATATGCATTCTCTGTCCATTGGTCGGCTGCCCATTTGTTGGCTGACAGTCTAATTCCAGCATTTGGTTGAAGTCACAGTCAAACAGCCGACCATCCCAAGACACAGAAAGCGTGTTGCGGCACATGAGTCCGGCGATCGTGGTTGGATTAAAGGAATTGACCAACAGTTCCATATAGCGCTGCAAATTATTTGATGACTCTAGCCATTCCAAATAGCGCGAAATTGGCATATTGTTTAAGCTGATCAAGCGATCGAAGGTGATGCCGTGATGCTTCAATAATCCCGCTTTCCACTCCTGCTCCAAGCTTGCTTGCGAACTAGATAGGAAAGCTCCTACTGGGTTACTCATCAGGGTCAAGCAACGGGTTGGATCGCCTTGCCCATAGCCCACAGCATTCAATCGCTTTAAGGCTGCGATCGATTTTTCAAACGTGCCATCTCCCCGCTGAGCATCAGTGTTGCGCTGACGATAGTGGGGCAAAGAGCAAACGATTTCAACGTGGCGTTCTGCTAACCACTGCGGCAAGTCTTGCATCGTGGGCAACAAAAGTACGGTAAGGTTGCAGCGATCGATCACCTTTTTGCCCCGTTGAGCGCATTCATCGACTAAGTCGCGAAAATGAGGATTAAGTTCTGGGGCACCACCCGTTAAATCAATCGTATGTACAGCAATCTGGTCGATCGCCGCAAGGCAAGCGTTGACCGTCTCTCGATCCATCACTTCTTTGCGATCGGGGGCTGCATCCACATGACAATGGCGGCAAGTCATATTGCATAATTTGCCAAGATTAATTTGAAAAATCTCTAGTTCTGCGGGCTGTAACGCTTGCCAATTGTGGGCAGCCAGGGCTGTGGCAAAGTTGCCCTGATGCGGTGAGGTAGAAAGCGGCAGCGAGTTTAAGCGTGTTTGTTGATAGTCAGCCGATGCAAGGGGCGATCGCCGTTGTTGCAGAGAAGTAGTCACCAAAATTTCTGTTGAGAGTGCTTAGACTACGATAGATGATTCCTCATAAAAGATTTTCCTCAATTATTCAGTCATTTAATCGAGTCATTGTTGCAGCATTATTTAATTTCCGTAACTTTCCCGATGGATTAGATATTTGTTTCCTTAAGTCTCGGTATTTCACGATGCCACTTTAAAGAAAAACTGTTAGAACATTGGGCAACTTCTCAAAGCAACTTTTGGCTAACCGCCTATCACAGTACAAGGAAAGGTCAAGCCAACCACCACCCGTTCTTTGCTATTTTTCAAGGAGCTTTGTGTCCTAACCTATTTATCCGTTGCCATACAGTCATCTTCCTAGAGCATTTGACAAGCTTATACAGATTTTTCTATTCCCTTTCTAGCGATCTTGCGAATGAATATTGCCTATCTTGTGAATCAATATCCCAAAACCAGCCACAGCTTTATTCGTCGAGAAATCGTGGCTCTAGAAGCTGCTGGAGTACCAATTGCCCGTTTTTCCATTCGATCGCTGGCGGCTGAAATTATTGACGAAGCCGACAAACAAGAAGCGAACAAAACCCGGTATGTCCTAAAGGAAGGTGTTTCTGGCTTGCTGAGCAGCACAATTAATGTGGCTTTAAAGCATCCATTGCGCTTTTTAAAGGCGGTCAAATTAGCGTATACCGTAGGGCACTCATCCGATCGCGGCTTAGCTTACCACTTTGCCTATCTCGCAGAAGCCTGTGTTCTATTGCGTTGGTTCACCCAAGCAAAAATTTCCCATGTTCATACTCACTTTGGCACCAACTCAGCAACCGTCGCCATGTTGTGCCGTGAGTTGGGCGGTCCAACCTACAGCATCACGGTTCATGGTCCTGAGGAATTTGATAAGCCTCAAGCGATTTCCTTAACAGAAAAAATTGAACATGCTGCTGTTGTTGTTGCCGTTTGCTCCTTTGGTCGGAGTCAACTGTATCGCTGGTGTAGCTATCAACAGTGGGCAAAAATTCAGGTTATTCGTTGTGGAGTCGATGAAATGTTTTTGAAACAACCCTACACACCTCTCCCAACGCAGCCGCGTTTTGTTTGTGTTGGGCGCTTGAGTGAGCAAAAAGGACACCTCCTGTTGGTTGAAGCAGCCGGTCAACTTGCAGCCGAAGGGCATGATTTCAAACTGGTGCTGGTGGGTGATGGTTCTTTAAGACCGCAAATTGAATCAATGATTCACCAGTTTCATTTAGAAAATCATGTTGAAATCACAGGCTGGGCAACGAATGAACAGGTTCAACAGCAAATTTTGGCAGCCCAAGTGATGCTCGTTCCAAGCTTTGCAGAAGGATTGCCCGTGGTAATTATGGAATCGTTGGCGCTGTGCCGCCCGGTGATTAGCACCTACATTGCAGGAATTCCTGAACTGGTTCAACCGGGTAAGTCTGGCTGGCTAGTGCCCTCTGGGTCGGTGAGCGCATTAAAGGAAGCCATGCAAGTCGCCATTCATACGCCGCTGGATCAGCTAGAACAAATGGGCAAAACTGGCGCAAAACTGGTCGCTCAAAATCATAATGTGGCGATCGAAGCAAAAAAACTTGCCGCCTTATTCGGGCGCTAGTGGATTCTGCCTTTGCTGCGCTCACCGTTTAGCTAAGTACTACTAGGTGTAGGTAAAGGAGCCAGTTGCAGGCGCGATCGCATCATTGCAACCTCTATCATTGAAAATCAGGGTAAGATTTCCAGATTGCGTTGAGAAGCAATAATCAAGCCCCTGAGCGATTCGTGGTCGAACTATGAATGCAGTCGAAATCGAAGAAGCCGTTTCCCGGCTTGCTGAAGCGCCCTTTGACTCAGAAGAGTTCCCCTTTGCCTTTCTCGAAGCGTTTGGGAACAAGCCGACGACGATCAAGCGACTCAGAAGCAATAGCTCGAACCAATCTGACCTGCCGGGTGGGGTACTTCAGCGTAACAATATCCATTTACAGGTTTGCCAGTCAGGTGAGGTGCCAAACACTCTCTCAGCCTTACGAGAGAGCAAGGCGACGGCTCGGCACAAGGCTAAGTTTATCCTGGCTACCGATGGCAAAAGCTTTGAGGCGGAAAATCTTGTTGATGGGGAGACGATCGCCTGCAATTATCCAGACTTTCATGAACACTTCGGGTTTTTCTTGCCATTGGCGGGGATTACGACGGTTAAGCAGATCCGGGAGAATGCCTTTGATATCAAGGCTACGGGTCGCCTTAATCGCCTTTATATTGAGCTACTGAAAGATAACCCGGAATGGGACAAAGCGGAGCGCCGGGAGGAGTTGAACCACTTCATGGCGCGGCTGATTTTCTGTTTCTTTGCCGAAGATACGAATATTTTTCATAGTAATGGTCTGTTCACGGCGACTGTCGCGCAGATGACTGCCAGCGATGCCTCGAATACGCATGAGGTGTTGTCTGAGTTGTTTCGGGCGATGTGTACGCCGCTGAAGGAGCGGAAAGCGGCTCAGATTCGCAATTGGGCGAATGTTTTTCCCTATGTGAATGGGGGTCTTTTTTCGGGTGGCGTGGCGGTGCCCCGTTTTAGCAAGATTGCTCGATCGTATCTGCTGCATGTGGGCAATCTCGACTGGACGAAGATCAATCCCGATATTTTCGGGTCGATGATTCAGGCGATCGCAGAAGATGAGGAGCGGGGGGCGTTGGGGATGCACTATACCAGTGTGCCGAATATTCTCAAGGTGCTAAATCCACTGTTTTTGGATGAGTTGCGATCGCAGCTTGAGTCCGCAGGGGAGAATGTGCGGAAGCTGCTGAATTTGCGATCGCGGCTGGCGCGGATTCGGGTGTTTGATCCGGCTTGTGGGTCGGGGAATTTTTTGGTGATTGCGTATAAGGAGATGCGGAAGATTGAGGCGGAGATTAATTGTCGTCGGGGTGAGAGCGATCGTAAATCCGAGATTCCGCTGACGAATTTTCGGGGAATTGAATTGCGACATTTCTCTTCGGAGATTGCGCGGTTGGCGTTGATCATTGCAGAGTATCAGTGTGATGTGCTGTATCGGGGGGCGCAACTGGCGCTGGCGGAGTTTCTGCCGCTGAAGGCGGATAACTGGATTACCTGTGGCAATGCGTTGCGGCTGGATTGGTTGAGTCTTTGTCCGCCGACGGGGACGGGGGTGAAGTTATTTGCGAATGATTTGTTTGGTACGCCGCTGGATCAGGCGGAGATCGATTTTGAGAATGAGGGCGGGGAAACGTATATCTGTGGGAATCCGCCCTATCTCGGATCGACTTGGCAATCGAGCGAACAGAAGAATGATCTAAAAGGCATTTTCGATGGACGCACTAAGTTGTGGAAGTCGCTGGATTATGTGTCGGGCTGGTTTATGAAAGCGGCGGATTATGGGACGCAAACGACATCAGCCGCAGCGTTTGTGTCTACTAACTCGATTTGTCAGGGGCAGCAGGTGCCGATTCTGTGGACGCTGATTTTTGAGACGGCGCACGAGATCGCTTTCGCGCACACCAGTTTTAAGTGGGCAAACCTTGCAAGTCACAATGCTGGGGTGACGGTAGTAATCGTCGGGATTTCCAATCATGCTGACAAAGTTCGATATTTGATTTCCGTTGAGAATAACGGTGAGACGATCGCAAAGGAAGCCGCAAATATAAATGCCTATTTAGTGGCAAGCTCCAATGTTCAGATTTCAAAGCAAGTAGAGCCTTTATCCAATACAACCGAAATGCTGCGAGGCAATATGCCTTATGACGGTGGAAACTTGCTCCTTTCCACTGATGAGGTGGATATGCTTGGACTTAGTAAAGAACAACGCGATCGCTTCATTCGGCGGATCTATGGATCGGCTGAATTTATTCGCGGTTTATCTCGCTATTGTCTATGGATTGAGGATGAAGATCTAGATGAGGCATTAACCATCGAACCGATCCGGCAACGCATTGAAGGAGTGCGGACAATGCGACTGGCAAGCCGTGATAAGAGTGCGAATGATATGGCTGCGCGTTCCCACCAAATGCGTGAGATGAATATCGGGAAGAAGCAGACCGTCTCAATGCCCCGCGTTTCGTCCGAAAGTCGGAACTATCTTCCGGTCGGGTTAATTGATGCCAAATCCACAGTAACCGACCTTTGTTTCGCTCTCTACGATGCGCCGCTCTGGAACATGGCACTGATCGCCTCCCGCATCCACTTAGTCTGGATCGCCACCGTCTGCGGCAAACTAAAAACCGACTTTCGCTACTCCAACACCTTCGGCTGGAACACCTTTCCCGTCCCCACCCTCACCGATCAAAACAAAGCCGACCTCACCCGCTGCGCCGAAGACATCCTCCTCGCCCGTGAAGCCCATTTCCCAGCCACGATCGCCGATCTCTACAACCCCGCCACCATGCCCGAAAATTTGCGCGAGGCACACGATCTCAACGACGAAATCCTGGAGCGCATCTACATCGGTCGCCGCTTCAAAAACGACACCGAACGCCTCGAAAAACTGTTTGAACTGTATACAAAGATGACCAGCCAACAGGCATCGCCAAAGTAACCCGCCAAACGCAAAACTTAGCCATAATACAGAGAAAAAACCATTCATCCCCATAAAACCATGACAGCCGCCGAAAAGCTCTATCAGCTTATCCAAGCCCTCCCAGAGAACCAAATTAACGAAGTCCTCCACTTCGCCGAATTTCTCCACCAAAAACAATTTACCTCCCCTCAACAGGCTATCCCTTCCGACACCCTCACCGGACTCCGGGGCATCGCCAAACGTGCTGACGCAATTCAGAAGATGCGAGGATTGCTCAAAACAGATCAACCCGCACCCACCGATCAAGATGTAGCCGACATGTTAGAAGAGCGACGACTGGAAAAGTATCTCCCATGAAAATTCTGATTGATACAAACGTCGTTCTAGATTTTCTATTGCAGCGAGAGCTATTCTTTCAAGATGCAGAACACCTATTTCAAGCAGTCGGCAAAGGTCAAGTTATAGGCTACGTCACAGCCACAACCCTGACAGATATTTTCTACATTACGCAATGTGCGACTTTCTTAAAACCGCCTAAAAGAACCCTCACCCTAGCCCTCTCCCGCAGGAGAGGGAACCAGAGATCTCTTGAAAGTCCCTCTCCTGCGGGAGAGGGGTTTGGGGTGAGGGTTCTTAGTTGCACATCGCGTTACATTGCTCGCAGACATACCCAAAGCTTGGAGAAAGCACGGCAAGCCGTCTCAGAGACGCTAATTGCTATGGCTGTTTGTCCAGTAGATGGGGATGTTTTAGAATCAGCGTTGAGTTCTGATTGCGCCGATTTTGAAGATGCGGTTCAGATCTTCAGTGCCATTGCTCAAGGACTGGATGCGATTGTGACTCGCGATGCTCACGGCTTTGTGAATTCGCCCCTATCAACACTAACTGTTAAAGAGTTGTTGACTCAAATCGCTGCAACATCCAGCTAACCCATTAATAATCCTATGAGTAAACCCACTTCCATTCCCTCCGTTTCCGTCACCTACGCTCAAGATGGCACCTCCACAAGCGCCAACGCCCTGGGGATGCGCCCGATGCAGGAACGCGCCTACCAAAAACGCGGCGAACAATATCTCCTGATCAAATCGCCCCCCGCCTCTGGCAAAAGTCGGGCACTGATGTTTATCGCCCTAGACAAACTGGAGAATCAGGGACTCAAACAAGCCATCATCGTTGTGCCAGAGAAAGCGATCGGCTCCAGCTTCCACAACGAACCCCTGAGCCAATTTGGTTTTTGGACAGATTGGCAAGTCGAACCCCGGTGGAACCTCTGCGACGCACCAGGGGGAGACAATGGCGGCAAAGTGGACGCAGTGAAAAAATTCCTCGATAGTGATGCCAAAGTGCTGGTCTGTACCCACGCCACCTTCCGCTTTGCCGTAGACAAGTTTGGCATCGAAGTTTTGGACGATCGCCTGATCGCCGTAGATGAATTTCACCACGTTTCCGCCAACCCCGACAACAAACTTGGCGATCACATCCGCCAGATCATGACCCGCGACAAAACGCATATCGTCGCCATGACCGGCTCCTACTTTCGCGGCGATGCCGAAGCCGTGCTGCACCCCGAAGACGAATCCAAATTTGACACCGTTACTTACACCTACTACGAACAACTCAACGGCTACCAACACCTCAAGCAACTCGACATCGGCTACTACTTTTACTCTGGCAGCTACACCGACGAAATCATGCAGGTACTCAACCCCAACGAAAAAACCATTCTGCACATTCCCAACGTCAACTCCCGCGAGAGTACAAAGGACAAGATCCGCGAGGTCGAACACATCATCGAAGAACTGGGCGAATGGCAAGGCACCGATCCCAAAACGGGATTTCAACTTGTCAAAACCCCCGATGGAAAGGTACTCAAAATCGCTGATCTGGTAGACGACGATTCAACCAAGCGGGATAAAGTCGCCAACGCCCTCAAAGACCCCACCCACAAGCACGATCGCGATCGCGTCGATATCATCATCGCCCTCGGCATGGCGAAAGAAGGCTTCGACTGGATTTGGTGCGAACACGCCCTCACAATCGGCTACCGATCCAGCTTGACGGAGATTATCCAAATCATCGGTCGCGCCACCCGCGATGCACCGGGCAAAACTCGCGCTCGCTTCACCAACCTGATTGCCGAACCCGATGCCACCGAAGCCGCCGTTACCGAAGCCGTAAATGACACTCTAAAGGCGATCGCCGCCAGTCTACTAATGGAGCAGGTACTCGCACCGCGCTTCGAGTTCAAACCCAAGCGCCCTGACAATCAACCCACACCGGGCTTTGACTACGGCGAAGGTGGCTACGATCCGAGCAAGTGCAACGTGGGCGTGAATCCCGAAACGGGTCAAATCCAACTGGAAATCAAGGGATTAGCCGCACCCAAGAGCCAGGAAGCCGAGCGCATCTGCCGCGAAGACTTGACCGAACTGGTGACCGCTTTTGTTCAAGACAAACCCACGATCGAACGGGGTCTATTCGATGAGGAACTGGTGCCGGAGGAATTAACCCAAGTTCGCATGGGCAAAATTGTCAAAGAGAAATTCCCCAATCTAGAGGAAGAGGATCAAGAAGCCATCCGCCAGCACGCGATCGCTGCCCTCAACCTCGTCCAACAAGCAAAGCAAACCGTGAATGAAAGTGATGGAACCTATACTACCAACCCTGCTGCCACCAACCCTAGTAATAGCGAATCGGCGAAAAACACCGCCCTCATTGACGGGGTGCGGCAGTTTGCCCTATCTGTTACCGAGTTAGACATGGATCTAATCGATCGCATCAATCCCTTTGGCGAAGCCTATGCTGTCCTCGCCAAGTCCATGAGCGAAGAACGGCTGCGGCAGGTGGCAGAAGTGATTGCCGCCAAACGGATCACCCTCAGCGTGGAAGAAGCACGGGAATTGACCAAACGGGCGCTGCGGTTTAAACAGGAGAAAGGACGGCTGCCCTGCCTCACAGCAGTCGATCCCTGGGAAAAACGGATGGCAGAAGGGGTTGCCTTCCTACAACGCAAAGTGAAGGAAGAAACGAATGCCTAAGTCTACGTCTAAATACACCACCGATGATGATTTGGAATTGCTCGGCGAATTGGGTGTAGACCTTGCCCCCGAACCATCCGGTCAGCGTTCCGCCAAGGAAGAGCGGATCATCGCAGGCTTCGAGGAGATCGAGCGGTTTGTGGAGGAACAGGGCAGACTGCCCCAGCAGGTCGAGGAGCATGATATTTTCGAGCGGCTTTATGCCGTGCGGCTCGATCGCCTGCGAGAATCGGCGGAATGTCGTGCCGTCTTGGAACCCCTAGACTCTCGCAGATTGCTAGCTGCTGAAGCGAATACCAGCCTCACCCCCGAAGCAGACCTAGACGATGAAACGCTGCTAGCCTCCCTTGGCATTGATGCGACCTCAGAGAACGATGTTACCCATCTCACCCATGTGCGGAGCTTGCGCGACAAAAGTCGTTCGCGCAGCGAAATCAAAGCAGCGGAGGAAATCGCCCAACGGAGTCTCTGCCCAGACTTCGATGAATTCAAACCCATCTTTGACCAAGTGCAGCGTGATTTGGAGATAGGGACTCGGCAAACCATCAAATATCAGGATAATGCGGCAGTCAATCAAGGCGATCTGTTTATCCTCGATGGGCAGAAGGTCATGGTGGTCGATATGGGTGACCCGTTTGTCAGTGATTATGGTCGTCCAGACTGTAGGCTACGGGTGATTTACGACAACGCCACCGAGAGCGACCTGTTGTTGCGATCGCTCCAGCGTGCTTTAAACAAAGATAAGGTCAGTCGCCGTATCACCACCCCAGATTTCGGTCCACTTTTTTCCCACGTTGAAGCAGCGGACGACTTGCCGACTGGCTATATTTACGTGCTGAGGAGCAAATCAGATCACCCCGTCGTTGCAGAGCATCGGTCGGTCATTCACAAAATCGGCGTAACCGGAGGAGACGTGAACCAGCGAGTTGCCAATGCGAAGAAAGATCCCACCTATCTGTTAGCGGACGTGGAAATCGTCGCCACATTCAAATTGGCGAATATCAATCGGCAGGGACTTGAGGCTCTCCTTCAGAATTTTTTCAGCAGTGTTCGATTAGATTTGGAATTGCAGGATCGTTTTGGTATACCCGTAAAGCCGAGAGAGTGGTTCCTCGTTCCACTGGAGGTGATCGAGCAGGTGATTGAAAAAATCAAGGACGGAACCATTGAGCAATTTCGATATGAGCCGAAAACAGCCAGTCTCGCGCGATCGTAATGCCGCCCAAGGGAAGGAATAGCCGCTATGGGAATGCGGTTGTTGCGAGACTATAACTACGAATTCAGACTATGAGAGTTTTATCGTTAAATCTGAAGTTAGGTGAGATCGCCCCAATTCCCGATTAATTTCAAAAATCAGTTGCACGATTCTCGAATCTAACGCTATACTCAATAGGCTAACGCGGGGTAGAGCAGTCTGGTAGCTCGTCGGGCTCATAACCCGAAGGTCCATGGTTCAAATCCATGCCCCGCCACCAAGTAGAAATAACGCCTTGATAAACCCTGTGTTGTCGAGGCGTTGCTTTTTGTATCTGTGGGAATAGACAGAATTGCGCTGAAGCACCCTCCACCTCGGTAGAATGGGAATGCTTTGACTGATGTTCTGAACCCCTGCTATGGCTGAAAAACTGCAACGTCCGCTTGTTATTGGTGGCATTACCCTAGCGATCGCGCTATGGGTGTTGGAGTTTCTCCAGCAAAGCATGGGAGAGTGGGGCATTTATACCGTTGTAGCGTTAGGAATCAGTGGCGGAGTTTGGTGGGTACAGCGGCGATCTCAGCCTTTGGCGATCGAGCCAATTGCCCTCCGCACAGCCGATTCTACTGCGGTGAAGCAGGCGCTAAATGAAGCCAGTCAGGTGATCACCTGTTTACAAGTAGAGCTTGTCGATGCGGAACCCGCCTTGCAAACCGTTGCGCCGCATCTTTCGTTTCTACAAGCCCAAGCCCATCAGATTTCGACTGAAATGCATCGAGACGCTCTACGCCTAATGGTGATGGGCAGTAAAGGCAGCGGCAAAACAACATTGATTCAGCAGTTGCAAGAGGACTGGGCGATTCATGCTTCTAGCCCCGTGGTCCTGTTTGAAGCCCCCAGTTTTGCAGTGAGTAGTGCTGAAGTCGGCGCTGAAGCCGTGGCGTTGAAGCAAGCGACAACCGCAGATTTGCTGCTTTTTTTGGTTACGGGTGATCTGACTGAGTCAGAATTTCAATTGCTGAAACAGTTAGCCGTTCGCAAGCGGACGGTCTTGATTTTCAACAAGCAGGACTTATATTTGCCGCAGGATAGGCAGGCGATTTTGGCGCGAATGCAAGACTGGGCACGGAGTATTGCGTTGCCAGATGTGGTGGCGATCGCGACTGCTCCTAAACCTCTAAAAGTGCGTCAACATCAGCCCGATGGCACGGTGCGGGAATGGTTAGAGGATCAAGTGCCGAATCTAGATGAACTAACCCAACGCCTGACGAGCATTGTGCAGGCAGAAAGCCGTCAACTGGTGATGAGCAGTTCGCTAAACGACGCGATCGCTCTCAAAGCTCAAGCCGTCAATACTTTGAATAGTGTTCGTAAAACTCGCGCCCTGCCTATTATTGAACAGTTTCAATGGATTGCGGCGGCAACTGCCTTTGCTAGCCCAGTTCCAACCCTGGATGTGCTAGCCACGGCTGCTATCAATACGCAAATGATTTTAGATTTAGGCAAGCTGTATCAACAAAACTTTTCCCTCGATCAAGCCCAAAAAGTTGTGACGGCTCTGGGTGGCTTAATCCTGAAGTTGGGCTTAGTGGAACTTTCGACTCGTACCGCTTCTAGCTTGCTGAAAACGAACGCAGTCACTTACATTGCTGGCGGCGGCATTCAGGCGGTGAGTGCTGCCTATCTAACTCGCATGGTGGGACTAGCATTAGTGGAATACTTTCATACTCAAGCCCCTAACCTGATGATGACTGAAGCAAAACCATTGGCGATCGAGCGGTTTAGCCAAGTGTTGCAAACTGTTTTTCAGCAAAACCAGCAAACCAAATTTTTGCAAACCTTAGCCAGTCAGGTGATCGACCGACTGGTGCCAAAGCCTGCTTCACCTAAAATCCCAACTCCAGTCACGCCTGCGATCGCGGCTCCAAGCATTCCTCCAACGGCTGCTCCAGTTTTGCTCCAGCCAATTCCCCTGGCGCGCATGACATTACCTCAGCCAGAACTCCAACTTCTAGATCACAATGGATCTAGTGTTCATGTTGCCCTTGCCGACCTTGACTCAATTCCCTCCGATCGCTAATTCCATTACGTCGCCTGCCGATCCTCAAGGCGTATATTTACAGCGCGCCCGTGTCAGCTTACGTCAAGCGCTCAATCGGTACACTGCCTACTTTCGCGCTGCTAAAACTCGTCCGGTTGAAGCCTCCACCCAAGCACAGATGAAAGTGGATATGGATCAACTGGCGATCGCCCTCAACAAGCTAGAAAATCACATTGCCCGTGTTGCCGTATTTGGATTAGTCAGCCGGGGCAAATCGGCGGTTCTCAATGCCCTCCTTGGCAAAAAAGTATTGCCAACCGGACCGCTCAATGGTGTGACCCAAACCCCCCACGCGATCATCTGGTCACCCACTCCCAAAGACCTCGCCTTACTCGCCTCCCCCTCTTCACCCCTCCACCCCTCCACCCCTCCACCCCTCCACCCCTTAGCCAACCTCCAGATCGAACTAATTGACACCCCCGGCTTAGATGAAATTGACGGGCAAGGACGGGCAGACATGGCGCAAGCGATCGCACGTCAAGCGGATCTGATTTTATTTGTGGTGTCGGGAGACATTACTCGCACCGAATATGAGGCGTTGTGCGACCTGCGCCAAGCCCAGAAGCCGATTTTGCTGGTGTTCAACAAAGTTGATTTGTATCCCGATCAAAGTCGGCAGGAAATTTATCACAGCTTGCAGCAGTTTGCCGCAAAAAGCACGGCAAGGGGTGGAAAAAGTGAATCCTTGCAGCGGTTCCTATCTGCCAATGAAATTATTCTAGTCGCAGCAGAACCTGCGCCCCTACAGGTGCGAGTCGAGCAACCCGATGGACGCATGACCTACGAGTGGGAATCCCCCCCGGTGCAGATTGCCGCCTTAAAACAAAAGATTTTGTCGATCTTGGGCAAAGAAGGGCGATCGCTGATGGCGTTGAATGCGTTAGTGCAAGTGCAGCAGGCGGAATCCCGATTGGCAAGTAACTTAGTGGAATTGCACAACACGGAAGCCGAAGCTTTAATCTGGAAATTTGTGCGATATAAAGCGATCGCCGTTGCCCTTAACCCAATCGCCGTTCTAGACCTCGTGGGCGGTGCCGTCTCCGATCTCGCCATGATTCGCGCCCTCTCAGAGCTTTACGGCTTACCCGTGACTCGTCACGAAGCAGGCAAGCTGTGGAAAACAATTATCCTTAGTTCTGGTAGCGTAATGCTAACGGAAATTGGCAGTGGATTAGTCTTAGGAATGGGCAAAAGTGCTGCTGCTGCTACTTCAGGCGTGGATAGCTCCAGCAGTCTGGCGGTTTATGCGGGAGCCGCGATCGCCCAAGCCAGCCTCGCCGGAGTGGGTGCCTATTCTGTCGGTCGCGCCGTTCAGGTTTACTTAGAACAAGGGTGCAGTTGGGGACCTCAAGGAGCCAATATCGTCATCCAAGATATCTTGAAGCAACTCGACACCAGCACCATCACCTACCGCATCCGCCAAGAACTCACCGATCAGCTAGGATTTCCGCCCATCTAAGCTCTAATTCGTATTCTTCGCACTTGCTTTAGCGGTTTTACTTTCTGGTTCAGCCGAATTTAACGCCTGATCTAGCACAATTCGGGCTTGCTCTGCCTGAATCCGAGCTTCCTTATAGCGCAAATTTGACTGGGCGTAAGTCTTCAGCACCTTAAAGCCCTCTTTCAACGTAGCAATTTCTTCCTCGCTAACTGGCTCATCGCTAAACAGAATGTCTATTTGAGCGCGAATTTGCAGTGCTTCTGTACGAGAATCTTGCAGTTTTAGCTTGAGGGTTGCTAGATTGCTGAGAACTTGCACGGCATGAGTTACCGCATCTTCATCGGTTGTGGCAGGAAGCGTTGTTTCTTTCACTTCAATAAATTGTTGAGGACTAAAACCTTCAGTGAGTTCAGTTGGCAATGTGCCCGCATCCATTAGTTCGATCAACTGATCCATTGCTTTTTCGCGGGCTTTGACAGAATCTTTGCCAGCGACTGTGAAGACGGTTTCTGGACTTTGCGCCAATGTATATTGCACCATAGATTTTACTGTAATAAGTTCTACTGTAATATTTTTGTACTATTTTACCGCTTTTTATGACGGGATAGAGGTTTTGCGATCAAATCATTTATCCAGCCTATCTATCATAGGTTGCGGACTATCCTCAAGGGCGATCGCAAATCTAATCCGATTGGTAGGATGAAGGCACCCTTGAACGCAACTGATCCATGCCTGACTCTGAATCCTCGCGCCCATCTACTCAAAACCCACTGCTGACGCTTAACTACGATCCCGCCCTAGTAGGCTGTCAACTTTATTTTGGTGGATAGATGGGAGAGAATAGAGCGGCAGCTACCTCTGAACCAATCATG
>NZ_JBFPDP010000030.1:0-64390 GCF_040830845.1 Sivoneniella epilithica UHCC 1019 | reverse complement strand
ACTATTCCTGATTGCATTCGCGATCTTGCCAACCAAATCCATCAAGTTTTTCGCTGGCTAACATGAAACCACCCTGCCTCTCCTGCGGGAGAGGGGTTTGGGGTGAGGGTTCTTAGTTGCACATTGCGTGAGTAGTTCTTACTCAAAATTTAGCATTGGGAACTCAAAATGTTCTTTCCTCGCTAGGTATCCTCATTTTTTGCCCTAGCGGGGTCAGCTTGCCTAAATTTGCCGTGAAGTCGATCGCGTTCTGATGGGCAAGTCACGCAAAAATTGATAGGGTTGTAGCCGACATCTTGAAGGAAACTGAGCTAATGTCTGACGCGATCGCACAGTGGGTAACCGAGACAATGAGTTCAATGGGATATCTGGGCATTGGGCTACTCATGTTCCTGGAAAACCTATTTCCACCCATTCCCTCCGAACTGATCATGCCACTGGCAGGTTTCACGGTCTCCCAAGGCAAAATGCAGTTTATTCCCGCCGTCGCCGCTGGAGTAATTGGAACGGTTATTGGTGCCTATCCCTGGTACTACGCTGGGCAATCGATTAGCGAGGCACGCATCAAAGTGCTTGCCGATCGATATGGCAAGTGGCTAACAATTTCAGGAAAAGACATTGATAAAGCCAACGAGTGGTTCAATCGCCATGGCAACATGGCAGTTTTTCTATGCCGCTTGGTGCCTGGAGTGCGAACGCTGATCTCCATCCCGGCTGGTTTGAACGCAATGCCCTTGATTCCCTTTACGATTTATTCCACGATTGGCACCACACTGTGGGTAACGCTACTAACCTTTTTAGGGTTTCAGTTAGGCGAAAACTACGAAAACGTTGATCAATGGTTAGCGCCTGTATCAAAGCTTGTCCTATTTGGCTTATTGGGGTTATTAGTGTTTTGGATTTGGAAGCGAAAAAAATCTCAATCGTCTCGCAATCATTAATCTGCTGGCGGAGTATGGGTGACACGAGTAAAACACCCCTCCTAGCTATTCTCCTCGCTGCGGACACTTTTATCTGCGTCGTTCTGAGAGATAATGTTGGCTAGCGACTGGGAACAAGTTGGGTCGTCATGGGTCGTTGTATTCCTAAGATCCTTCTTAGGAAACCGATTTCTCGATGGGAAAGGACTGACTACCGCTTATCCTAGTGGTGTCCCTCTTCTTGATCGCTCCATTCATTTCCCATTTTTATCAAGAAAGTAAATTTAGTAACCGTTGAACGCTCGCGATCGCTACTGGCAACTTCTCACTTACATCCGCCCCCAGAAAACAATCATCATTCAAGCTCTGCTTTGCACGTTGGTTTTCACGGCGATGTGGCCTGTTCTAGCGTGGTTAGCCGGTGAGATGGCAAAACCGATTGCTCTGGGTCAAGTAGCAGCAATTGCAAAACTCGCTGGAATTGCTGCATTAGCATTTCTAGTCCAAAAGATTGCTCAATATGGGCAAGATACCTTAATGGCTAAAGCTGCTCTAGCCATTGCTTTTCAGTTGCGTACTCAGGTGTATTCCCATCTTCAGCGGTTGAGCCTCAGCTACTTTGAAACGGCTCAAAGTGGGGATCTTGCCTATCGGATAACCGAAGATATTGATCGCATCGGTGAAGTGGTTAACAAAGCATTTCATCAATTTTTGCCGAGTGTCTTACAGCTAATTGTGGTGTTGGGATACATGATTTATCTCAACTGGCAACTGACCATCACCATCTTGATCATTGCGCCCGTTATGGCAATTTTGATCACCTGGTTTGGGGAGCGCATCCGCAAGCTGTCTTACCGGAGTCAAGGAAACGTTTCCAATCTCTCGGCGCTTCTGGTGGAAGTGTTTAGCGGAATGCGCTTGGTGCAAGCCTTTGCCGCCGAAGATTATATGTTGGGGCTTTTTAGTCGGGAAGCGGAACAAAATCGCCTTGCTCGTTATAAAACCGAAAAGCTGAAGGCGATTCAGGCTCCTGTAGTGGGTTCCTTAGAAGCTTTTGCGCTGCTATTTTTGCTGCTGTTTGGAGGCTGGCAAGTTTCGACTCAAAATATTACCGGTAGCGATTTTGTTAGCTATCTGGCAGCGGTGATTATGCTGATTGATCCGATCGCCTTGGTAACGGGGAACTACAACGAGTTCAAACAAGGGGAAGCCTCGATCGATCGCGTGTTTGAACTGCTCTCCATGCAGCCTACGGTAGTCGAAAAGCCTGGAGCCGCTTTGTTGCCATCGGTTACGGGCAAGGTAGAGTATCGCAATGTCGGGTTTGCTTATAAATCTGAACAGCCTGTTCTGAAGCAGCTTAATTTGCTAGCGTTGCCCGGAGAAGCGATCGCCTTGGTGGGTCATTCGGGTGCTGGCAAAACCACCCTAGCAAACCTGTTGATGCGGTTTTATGATCCACAGGATGGGCAAATTTTAGTGGATGGCATCGATATTTGCGATGTCACATTACCTAGCCTGCGCCGCCAAATTGGGATCGTCCCACAAGAAACCATTTTATTCTCTGGCACGATCGCCCAAAATATCGCGTTTGGCCAGAGCAACTTAGATCTGGATGCGATTAAAACAGCGGCTAAAATTGCCAATGCCGATCAATTCATTGTGGAATTTCCAGAAGGATACCAAACTTGGGTGGGTGAGCGGGGAGTAAATTTGTCAGGTGGACAGCGCCAACGATTGGCGATCGCCCGTGCCGTATTGCTCAACCCGCGCATTTTGATTCTGGATGAAGCCACCTCCGCCCTCGATTCAGAATCCGAAGCGCTAGTGCAACAAGCCCTAGAACGGTTAATGAAGAACCGCACGGTGTTTATCATTGCCCACCGCTTGGCAACTGTTCGCCGCGCCGATCGCATCGTGGTATTGGAGCAGGGCAGCGTTGTAGAATCTGGCACCCACACAGAACTGCTCAACAAAGAAGGACGCTATGCCCGGTTCTATGCCCAACAGTTTCAAGATTAGGATTGGTCGGAGGCAGGTTTTGTGGTGAAAATTAGCGGACAAAACCGTTCAATCTTGGCTAAATCTGCTCTTACTTTATCGGGTCGCGGGGGCTAGCTGAGGAAGTTTAGGCGTAGGCTCTTTTGCGGGGAATCGAGCCTCAATTTTCTCAGGCTCATCGGTCAGCAAAAATTCTCGAATCAGCCGCGTTAACGCCCGTTGTGTTAATCCTTCGGCAATTTTTTGACCCATGTGGCGAGTTTCCGGTTTCACTAAAAGCCGAGGAATCACCGGCACTAGCATCAGTGGATCGAACCCAGATGTTTCTTGCAAAATGCCCCAAATTCGCTGAATGTGTTCAAACGTCTTTTGGTCGGTGGCGGAAACCGGGGGAGGCGTGACCGCAAACCCAAGCCGTTGGCTGACGGTATAGGTAAAGTTGCGAAAGGCGGTGTTGCCCAGCGTATCCAATCCTCGAACAATCACATCGACTAACTGCGATCGAATTAACTCGCCCCGTGCAGAGAAAAGATAGTCAACGGTCTGGTCAAGCACTGTGCCCAAGTCATAATCACTACTATCCCGTGCATTTCTCAACAAATTTTCTAGACGATTCCAGCGGAAGCTCTCATCCTTAAACAGCAAATCGCGCAGGGAAGCCCGCAGTTCCGGGGCAGGATCGGTGAGCAAGCGCTTAGCAACGTAAGGATAGGCTTTGCTCAAAACCTTAAACTCTGGATCGACGTTGATGGCAATCCCTTCTAGCGTCACGAGCGATCGAATGATTAACGCAAAAAACGCAGGCACCTGAAACGGATAGTCATACATCAAACCCGACAGTTTATCCGTAATGGTCTTAATATTGATTTCCGCAACAGTGGCACCCAATGCATCATCAAACACAAACGCTAACGCTGGAATAATCGGCGTTAGATCGGTGTCAGCATCTAAAAAACCGAGATTAACATAATCATTCGCCAACCCTTCAAAGTCGCGATTCACCAAGTGAACCACGGCTTCAATTAACCCATAGCGTTGAGTTGGAGTCACCTCGCTCATCATGCCAAAGTCGAGGTAAGCCAACTTGCCATCGGGGGTCGCCAACAAATTACCCGGATGCGGATCGGCATGAAAAAAGCCGTTTTCTAAAAGCTGCCGCAGAGAACACTGAACGCCGACAGAGATGAGATAGCTGGCATCAATTCCCTGTTCGCGGATGGCATCTAGCTGAGTTAACTTGGTGCCCGTGATCCATTCCATTGTCAAAACCCGCCGTCCGGTGTATTGCCAGTAGATGCGAGGAACGTAGATTTCAGGGATCTTGCCATACAGGTCTGCAAACCGCTCGGCGTTGCGTCCTTCTTGGCTGTAGTCTAGTTCTTCAAAAATACGGGCAGCAAATTCATCAATGATGGCAACTAGGTCGCTGCGAATTTGCTTGACGTTTCTCATTAAAAAGGCAGCCATTCGCCGCAGGATGTACATATCTAGCGCGATGCTTTCAGACAATCCAGGACGCTGAACTTTGACTGCAACCTCTTCGCCTGTTTTCAACTTGCCTTTGTAAACTTGACCCAATGAAGCGGCGGCGATCGGGCTTGTGGTTAATTCTGCATAAATTTCGTGGGGCTGAAAACCTAGTTCTTCTTGAATGAATTGGTAAGCAAGCGCATTATCAAACGGGGGCAGTTGATCTTGCAGTTGGGTTAACTCGTCTAGGTAGATGGGCGGCACCAAATCGGGACGGGTAGAAAGCGCCTGACCCACTTTAATAAAAGCAGGACCAAGCCGGGTCAAAATTTCCCTTAACCAAATTGCCTGTTTGCGTTGCTGAGCTTCGGATGGGGCTTTCCGGTTCCACCACCAGACAAACCCATAGCTGAGAAAGGGCAGAAAAATCTGAATGATCCGATTTAGAACCTGTAACGGACGCTGAGAGTAAACTGCGGCGATCGCGTCTGCATCATACCGAAGCGCTTCCATATCCGGCAATGGCGGCTCAGCAGGTTTGAGCAACATCCCTTCTGGCAATGGCTCCTCAGTGAAAAACACTGGCTCAGCCAAATTTTCAGACATTTGCAGCGTAGGAAAATAAGTCACAGGTTGTTTTAGCTCAGGTGGAGGGACAGTGAACATTGCAGATTAGGGGTTCGTAGCTGTCCAGGCAGGATACCAACCTCCATGTAACGCATTGTAACAAGCAGTTAGCAATAATGCAGAGAGAGTTTACCGCCGCCAAAAGAAGAGGTTTCCACAAAGCTCATAGCAGAGCCGCAAAAGATTCTGGCATTGCTGAATGCAGACATGATTTTCATTGGTAGGGGTAGCGCCTTGTGCCTACCCTTGAATGGGATAAGGGCAACCACAAGGGATTGCCCCTACGAATTTCATATCTAGATTCAGCAACGCCAAGATTCTCTTCCCTGTTCCCTGTTCCCTCTACTCCACCGCTTCGCCGCCTACAACCACATTTCGCACCCGCAAGCTAGGACCGCCACAGCCTACGGATAACCCATTTTGTCCACCCTTGCCGCAGCCGCCTGACTCATCCCAAAAAAAGTCATTCCCGATCGCTTCAATATTTGCCAGAGTTTTAAAGGCATTTCCCGACAGGGTGACATCGCGCACCGGCTCGGCAATTTTGCCATCGCGGATCATCCAGGCTTCGCCAGCGGCAAAGGTAAACATTTCGCCATTGGTCATCCCGCCCAGCCAGTTACAGGCATACACGCCCTCTTGAATGCCATCAAACAAATCTGTAACAGGAGTTTTGCCCGGTTCAATCCAAGTATTGGTCATGCGGACAATCGGTGGATAGTGATAGTTTAAGCATCGGGCATTTCCTGTGGGTGCTTCTCCGAGTTTGCCTGCGGTTTCGCGAGAATGCAGCCGTCCGACTAATACCCCATCCTTGATCAATTGAGTGGTTGTAGCGGGAGTACCTTCGTCGTCATAGGCATAGCTGCCACGATGACCTTCGGGAGCAGCCCCATCAAAAATTTGCAACTCTTTTGAACCAAACTGCCGACCCAGGCTCATTGTCTCCAGGAGATCAGGGTTTTCATAGGTCATATCAGCTTCAGACAAATGCCCAAAGGCTTCATGGACAAACAACCCGGTCAAAATTGGGTCAATTACCACGGTGTAGGTGTTGCCTTTGACAGTCGGCAATGCCAAAGAATTAACAGCGCGTTGGGCAGCACTACGTACTTGAGTATCTAGTCCACTCAAGTCTTCGTAGGCTTTGCGAGAACCCGTAGTTTCACGTCCAGTTTGCACGCGATCGCCGTTTCGAGCGGTGGCGGCATAGCGCATTTCCATATCTACCCATGACTGCTCTAGCATCGTGCCATCGGAGGTTGCCAAAATAATTCGCTGAGCGCTGTCGCCATAGCGGACTGAGGTCGTAGCAATTTGGGGGCTAACGCTCCGTAAAATTTCACCATAGTGCTGACACAAAGCTTTTTTCTGTGCCAAAGGAATCTGTCGGGGATCGCTGCCGATTAAGGGAAAAATGCAAATGTCTTGAATGGGATTGACGGGTGCCAACAGAGTTTCGTCATCGCCTACTAATCGAGCAGCGGCGATCGCGGCTTCAACTTGTTCTTTGAGAGTGGCAAGCCGATTAAAGCTGGCAAATCCCCAACCACCCTTATGGCAAGCCCTCACATTCCCCCCAATCGAAATCCCTTCACTCAAAGTTTCAATTTTATTACCTCGCAGCAAAATATCGGTTCCTTCTGCGGCTTCTAGGCGAATCGCCAAATAGTCCACCTGGGAACAATACCGAGCAATTAAATCAGCTAATAAATCTTTTGCGTTGGCGGGTAAGGTAGCCATAACGAAATTTGTACCAAGTGACAGGCTGTATTCATTCTCTAATCAATTGAGGCGAGTGAACCGTCAACTTTGAGAACGCCAAAATTAACCCACCCTGCGGGAAGCAAGCTTGTATCTTGAAACTAATCAGGCGAGGGAACTGGATGATGCTTAATCCTTGGGTTGGAACGGCTTTTGAATTTCAAAAGAGATGGGGCTAGAGCGCACCGATGACTTTACAGAGGGCTTTTGAGGATTAGCAGGTATAGCCGCTTGATTGGCTTGAGTCACAGTAGCTTGTTTCGTTTGAGGATCGAGTGCTTGAGAGTCTAGATGAAAGGGCAGTTTTGAGAACTTGTCATAGTTGGAGGCGATCGCCAAAAGCGCCCCACCCAGCACAAAAAACGGCATTGGCAAGGATACCTGCTGCACCCACTGCCAAAACTCTACTGCTCCAAACAACAAAACAAAACTGGTTAGCCAAAGCTGCATCGATTCATCCAGTCCAAGTTACATCGTTTAATTACATCGCAGGATAACGGATCTTTGACAATTTGGGGCGATCGCTAGCAAAATTTGATGACCGCTTGCTTGCACCTCGCTAAACTGAGTGAGAATAGACCTAATTTTTGTAATCTGATTTTTGTGAATAGATGGATTCAACCGAGCAACTGACCTTCCTGGAACCAATTCCGGCAGCGATCGAGCAACGTCTCCAAGAACTGCGGCAATTACTGCAAGATGCGAGCTATGCCTACTATCTGCTGGATGCTCCCGTGCTTGAAGATGCAGTATACGACACGCTCTATCACGAACTGATTGCTCTAGAAACTCAGTACCCCTCCCTGATTACGCCCGATAGCCCAACTCAGCGCATCGGAGAACGCCCAGCCAGCCAGTTTACCTCCGTTCGCCACAACATTCCCCTCTACAGTCTAGAAAATGCCTTTGGCAACGAAGATTTGACAAAATGGGAAGGACGAATTCAGCGGCAACGATTCGCAGCGAATCCTCAGCTATCGGATGATCCTGCATCCCACGCCCTAGAATATGTCTGCGAACTCAAAATTGATGGCTCTTCCATTGCGCTCACCTATGAAAATGGCGTATTGGTGCGGGGAGCCACTCGCGGCGATGGCATTGCGGGTGAAGACATTACTCAAAATGTGAAGGCGATTCGCTCCATTCCCCTCCGGCTCAACTTAGAAAACCCGCCAGCCTTGGTGGAAGTGCGCGGTGAAGCCTTTTTGCCCCTCAACTCGTTTGCCCAAATTAACCAGGAGCGATCGCAGGCAGGGGAAGCCTTGTTTGCCAATCCTCGAAACGCAGCGGCGGGAACATTACGGCAACTAGATTCCAAGATTGTAGCAAAACGAAAGCTAGACTTTTTTGCCTATACGTTACAGATACAGGACGAGGGGCAAGGGGCAAGGGGCGAGGGGTATAGGGGACAGGAAACAGGGGACAGAGGACAGGGGGGAATCTTGGCTCCCTCAACTCAATGGGATGTTTTGCAAACGCTGAAGCAACTGGGCTTTCGAGTGAATCCGGAGGGGGCGCTTTGCTCCAGCCTATTAGAGGTGATGGCGTTTTGCGAGCGCTGGTCGATTGAGCGGCGGAATCTGCCCTATATGACCGATGGCGTAGTGGTCAAGCTGAACTCTCTGATACTGCAAGCTCAGTTGGGCTTTACCCAAAAGTTTCCCCGCTGGGCGATCGCGCTCAAGTATCCAGCAGAAGAAGCGCCCACGGTGTTAGAAAAGATCAGTGTGAATGTGGGGCGGACTGGAGCCGTCACGCCGCTGGCAGAAATGCGCCCGGTGCTGTTGGCGGGAACCACTGTGGCACGGGCGACGCTACACAATCGCGATCGCGTTGCCGAACTGGATATTCGCGTGGGGGATACGGTGATCATTCGCAAAGCCGGGGAAATCATCCCGGAAGTGGTGCGAGTGCTGTATGAACTGCGTCCTGCTGGCACCGAACCGTTTCAAATGCCGACCCACTGCCCCGAATGTAGCCAACCCCTGGTTAAGCCAGAAACCGAAGCCGTGACCCGCTGTATCAATGCCTCCTGTCCGGCGATCGTCCGGGGATCCGTGGAGCATTGGGCAAGCCGCGACGCGATGGATATCAATGGACTGGGCGAAAAGTGGGTGCTGCAATTTGTGGATACGGGCTTGGTGCAATCCGTGGCGGATTTATATGACATCACTGTTGAGCAACTGATGACGTTGGAGCGCATGGGGCAAAAGTCGGCAGAGAAATTGGTCAGCGCGATCGCCGCTTCTAAACAGCAGCCCTGGGCACGAGTGCTGTATGGCTTAGGCATTCGACATGTGGGTAGCGTTAATGCGCAAGTGTTAACCCAACAGTTCACCAGCATTGAAGCCCTATCTCACGCTACCATCGACGCGATCGCCTCCGTATATGGCATTGGCACAGAGATTGCCCAATCCGTTCACCAATGGTTCCAAAACCCCGCCAACCACGACCTGATTCAACGCCTCCAAATCACTGGCTTAGAATTCCACTCAAAACTCAACCTTCAAAACTCAGAACTTCCCCAACTTCTTTCCGGCAAAACCTTCGTGATCACCGGCACCCTGCCTACCCTTAAACGCGATCAAGCAAAAGCTTTGATTCAAAACGCAGGCGGCAAAGTGACGGAATCGGTCAGCAAAAAAACGAGTTATGTGGTGGCAGGTGAAGAGGCAGGCTCCAAGCTGGAGAAAGCCCAATCCCTCGGCATTGCTTTACTCTCGGAAGCAGATCTGCTGGCGTTACTCAACTCGTGATGAGGCTTGGGATGGGGCAGAAGGTGGCAACTGCTTTTTAGTGAATGGGCTGCGACCAGATAGACTTTGAAAGTAAAATCCGCCCACCGTCAATAAGAACAGAACATAAGCGATCGCCTGCACCAAATAAAGCCGCTGAGTATAGCCAAACAACGCGCTAAGAATCGCTCCAGGAAAGCGATCGTCGGGCAACACCAGCCCCAAATCCCACACTTTGGGACCCAAAATGCAAGAATGCACCTTGGTAAAGCGCTCATAATAAAAACACATTGATGCTGAAGCTCGACTTTGGCTGGAAAGAGTAGTCATCACTGTATCAAAGTGACCCAGCGCGGTTACCACTAACCCTGCCACCACCAGCAAGAGCAAAATTCCCATTGCTTTAAAGAACACGCGCAGATTGAGCTTAACGCCCCATTTAAACAGCAGCACCCCAATTGCAGCAGCAGTCGCCAATCCGGCTAAGGCTCCCAGCGCAGGCAAAAATCCTTGCTCAAACTTCGCCAGGACAAAAACTACAGTCTCGAAGCCTTCTCGCAACACGGCAATGAAAATCAGCCAGAACACTCCTAATGCCCCTCCCTGCTTCAAAGCACTGGAAACCGAGTCTTCCACTTGGCTTTTCATCGATCGCGCTTGCTGAGTCATCCATACCAGCATCCAACTCAAGAAAACCACTGCGATCAGGCTAAACACGCCTTCTAGTAAAGGTTCCGCGACCGGGCTAGCGGCTCCGAGTACTTTGATCAGCCAGCCAAACAGGAATCCAATCAATGCACTCACCGCAATCCCAGCAATCACGCCCAAGTAAACCCAACGGTTGAGCCGAGTTTGCTTGGCTTTTTTGAGACAGGCAAGCACAATCCCAATCACCAGCACCGCTTCAACGCCTTCTCGCAACGTGATCACAAAGGTGGGTAAAACAGAGCTAAAGTCCATGGTGTCCTTTTTGGGCGATAGATTCTTGCAGTATTATTGGGCGATCGAAGCTTGCAGCATTGGGGCACTGGTCATTTCAATTTGCTTGACTTTTGCAGCCACCTGATCGGCTGTTAGCACGGGCGTAACGGGTGGAATTGCAGAGGGCCACGCCTTTCTTAATCCAGTGAAGGACGTAACGATCTGCTCGTCTGCTTTGGGATCGGCTTGCTTGACTTGATCGGCAATGCTTTTGTAAACGGTATCTTGAGCGTAGGCAACGAAGCCACGAGAGTCTTGATATTCAATCGGGGCGCTAATTTTACCATCCGCGATCGAGGCGGTATATTCAGCCGTTGCGGTTTCTAGTAAGCCATTGATCACTTGCAGCGAGAAGTTGGCAGATTGACGTTGGGTTTCGGGTAAAGCCGCGATCGCCTGATCGATCGCCTTCATTGCCTCGTCATACTGAGTTTTGACTTGAGGATCATTAGGCTTAGACTTGACCAGATCTTGCACTTGGGTCAGCACTCCTTTAAAGTCTTCCACCTTGCGCTCTTGAAACTGCTCTTCTAAATCCACATAAATCTCTTCAACCGGGTGCCCAATATGCGGCTCTGCCTGATCGGGTTTGTTTAATGCCAGCAACTCACCTGCGACTATCATGTGTCCTTTCATCAAGGCTAGCTTTGTCATGTAGTCCACATCTCTTGCTTCACCCGTCAATACAACTTCCTCGATGGTGACTTGATTTTTGATCTGATCAAATTGCGCTTGACTAATTACTTTCTTGCTCACTAAATCCTCAATGCTTCCATAGGGGCGACTGGCTTGAATTTTGTTGGAGAGCGCAGGCACCCCCAACGCCGCTTCCAGTTTGTCAAGCTCAGACAAGATAGCCGTATTAATGTTGATTTTGGGTTTATTTCCCATCGCCATCGACCCGCTCGGCGACATGGCAACGGGCGAAGAAGGAGCCGTTGGTTGATTCGAGACTGAGGGACTGCATGCTTTAATTCCAATCACGAGTGCGCCAATGGATAGCGCCAAAAAAGCATATCGAATCAAGCGATGAAAAATTCCCATTGCTACGGCTCCTGATAAATTCATGGATGCTCTCGATCAAGCGACCCTGAGCGCCTCTCACAGGAGACGATCTAAGACAGCTTGTCAAAGTAAGTAGATATTATCCTCATACTTTTGACTACTAATGTCAATAAATTTGCAAATTATTTTCAAGTGCTTTGAGGAATCACGTCAAACATTCCCATGCAACCTGCCTCGGCGATCGCGTCTTGATGCGGGTGAAACATATATTTGCCGGCATAGGGATAGGCAAACTCTAAAATATGCCGCTCCGCCGTGCCCATGGTAATCACATCGGCTTCGTGAGTGGGTTTGAGAACCATCCCGGTTGGGTAGACCCGAAAAAAGTTGGCATGAATATGAAAGGTCAGCGCTGGATCAAATTCAACCATATTCAGTAAATACAGGCGCACCAGTTGATGTTGATAAATCGGGATGGGATGGCGCATGTAGTAGTGAGGCAGACCATTAAAGGCATACAGATCATTCCGCTGTCGGTCTTTGATATCGTAAGCATTCATCACCAGCACAATCTCGTCGGCAGGGGAGCGACCTTCCTTGGGGTCGATGATCAATACACCGTGCAGTCCCTTACCAATGTGGCGAGTAACGGGTGCAATGTGGCAGTGATAGAGATGCAACCCGTAGGGCACCGCGTCAAACTCGTAGATAAAAGCTTTGCCGTTGCTGATGGGGCGAACTCCATCCATGTTGCTGGGATGGATGCCGTGAAAGTGTATGGTGTGCGCATGTCCGCCTTGGTTGAGAAACAAGACTCGAATGCGATCGCCCTCCCGCGCCCGTAACGTTGGACCGGGCACCCGTCCGTTATAGTTCCAGGTAATGTAGGACACGGCACTGTTTAACTGCAATGGCGAAGTGCCAGCAATCATCCGAAACTCGCGAACGGTGCGCCCGTTTTCTTGTTTAACGGTGCCATAGTCAAAGTCCCGTAGCGCCTGCATCGGGTTGATGCCATTGCCATAGGTGGGCGTATCTGTGGGCAATGGTGGCACTCGCACTAGTTGACGCGATCGCTGATTCTGCCAGTGATAACTGCCAGCGGCGCCCACTAAAACCGCACCTCCTAACCCTGCTTGTAAAAACTGCCTCCTCCCCCAACGCTTTCCTTCGCCAAAATTTTTGAATGCAGGCATTGCAGATACTAACCGTCACTTTTGCATTTAGAGTTATACCATTCTCTAAAATTTTATTGCAAATTCTTGTCATATATTTTCTATGCCTGCTGTTGATGGCGAAAATCTCATTAGTCTTGCCTTGAATTTTGCCGAATGGCTTGTATCCCGCTGAAGGCAAGATGGGGATTTAGCTTCACTGAATCGGCTAGGTCTGGATGGAGAACTTGCAAGTAGGCATGAATGCGATCGCTATCACCGCCCGTCAACACAACCGCGCTGGTTGGATAGGTCTGCCGCCAATCGTGAATAAAGGAGTGCAATCCGGCAACAACCGTATGCAGAATGCCGCTGGCGATCGCGGCTTCGGTGGTGAGTGCCCAACGGGGGGGAAGGGAAGAGGGAAGGGGGAAGAGGGAAGAGGGGAGGGCGGCAGTGCCTTGGTTAAGGGATTGGAATTGTAGCTTTAATCCGGGTAGAATGGCTCCGCCGATGAGGCGATCGCCACTGGCTCCGGTCAAGGTGAGGGCGGTTCCGGCATCAATCACGAGAACGGGGCACCCTATGGTTTGGATGGCACCCCACAACGCAAGGGCGCGATCAATGCCAAAAGTGGGATACATTCCTTTTAGGGGCACTTGTTCGAGGCTGATAAAGTGAGCGCGAGGATGGGCTTGCCACAACTGATTTTGTAACGGCACTACGGAGGCGATCCAAAGCTCACGGTTTTGCAAGAACTCGGTTTGATCCTGATTGGCGTGGGGCGTATCCCAAGTTTTTCGGAGGCGATCGCCGCTAAATTCTGCCCAGTGCAGCCGCGAATTGCCAATCACCAGCGCTGTCCAAACATCGATCATGCTAAAAAGCAGCCCTTAAAAACGATAAGCTAGACTGATAAGTAACTTCACCTAACAAAACTTTACAAAACTCAGATCGCCGTTCAAGATAAAAGAATAGACAACTTTTTTTTAATTACTGACTAAGAGAGGTTGATCATGGTAGCACTTCGAGAAAAAGCATCCACCCGGCTGACCATGCAAACTGTTGCGATTGCTGCTGATACCACGGCAATTCGCTCCCTCGATTGGGATCGCGATCGGTTTGATATTGAATTTGCGCTAGAAAACGGCACGACCTACAACTCTTTCCTGATACGCGGCGAGAAGGTAGCACTGGTCGATACCTCCCACGAAAAATTCCGCCAACTATATTTAGACACCTTAACGGGCTTGATCGATCCGGCTGACATTGATTATCTCGTCATTAGCCACACTGAACCCGACCACAGCGGCTTAGTCAAAGATATGTTGGAACTCAACCCCAACATCATTGTGGTGGGTGCCAAAGTTGCCATGCAGTTCTTGGATGATTTGATCCATTTCCCCTTTCAAAGAAAACTGGTTAAAAGCGGCGAACGGCTGGATTTGGGCAATGGACACGAACTGGAATTTGTCTCCGCGCCTAACCTGCATTGGCCAGATACCATCCTCACTTATGATCATAAGACGCAGACTCTTTTCACCTGCGATGTGTTTGGCATGCACTACTGTGATGATCAAACCTATGACGAAGATTTGAAGCTACTTAACGCCGACTACAAAACCTATTACGACTGCCTCATGGGTCCCAATGCTCGTTCGGTTTTGGCAGCGCTAAAGCGGATGGGCGATCTGCCACCGATCGCCCAAATTGCGACTGGGCACGGTCCCTTGTTGCAATATCACGTTGAGGATTTAGTCGGGCGCTATCGCACCTGGAGTCAAGAGCAGGCAAAGGCAGCAACTACGGTCGCATTTTTTTATGTGTCTGAGTATGGCTGTAGCGATCGCCTGGTTCATGCCGTTGCCCAAGGGGTTGCCAAAACAGACGTGGTGGTGGAACTGATTGATTTGTTAGAAACCGATCCCCAGGAAGTGCGGGAATTGGTGGGGATTGCCGCTGGGATTGTGATTGGGATGCCGCCCCAATCGGCAGTTTACGCCGCCCAAACTCAAGCATTACTCAGCACCATTTTAGCGGCGACCCATGCTAAACAAGCCTTTGGTCTATTTGAATCGGGCGGCGGCGATGATGAATCCGTCTATCCATTGCGAAATAAGCTACAAGAGATTGGCGTGGTTGAAGCCTTTCCGCCGATTTTGATCAAAGAAACACCGACAGAAGCCACCTACCAACTGTGCGAAGAAGCCGGAACTGATTTAGGGCAATGGTTGACCCGCGATCGCAGCATCAAGCAAATGAAATCCCTAGATAACGATCTGGATAAAGCTTTGGGACGGCTCAGCGGCGGACTCTACATCATCACTGCGAAAAAGGGTGAAGCTTCCAGCGCCATGCTAGCCTCTTGGGTTGCCCAAGCTAGCTTAGAGCCGATTGGCATTACGATCGCCGTCGCCAAAGATCGGGCGATCGAATCCTTCATGCACGTGGGAGATCGCTTTGTCCTCAACATTCTCGAAGAAGGCAACTATCAGCCTTTGATGAGGCACTTCTTGAAGCGCTTTCCACCGGGTGGCGATCGCTTTGCAGGCATCAAAATCTATCCCGCTTCCAATGGTTGCCCAATCCTAGCGGATTCCTTGGCATACCTGGAATGTGAGGTGATTAGCCGCATGGAAGGCAGCGATCACTGGATTGTTTACAGCAGCGTAGATATGGGGCGGGTTTCCAAAACCGACGGCTTGACCGCCGTGCATCACCGTAAGGTTGGCAATCACTATTAATGGAGTTTTGGTCGTTGCTGAATCTAGATATGAAATTGTAGGGGCAATCCCTTGTGGTTGCCCTGATCCCAGCAAGGGTAGGCACACCCTACCCATGAAAATCATATCTGCATTCAGCAATGCCGAGTTTTGTTCGTGTAGTGTCTCTGTAGAAGATATTTTGAGTTTTGAGTTCTCAACCAAGGAAGCATTGCCTTTTTCAGACGATCGCGGTGAGTATTATCTCTTCAAAAGCGCGATCGCTCAAAATTCAAGTGACTGCAAGCCTATTTCTTTAGTCATCAGAGTACTGATGGCAACCTGAAACTTACCATCTTTCTTAATCAAGGTGTCCTATATTGCTGCGACCTATCAATCGAAATCATAGGTTTTTCCAATGAGATAGTGACTCATATATAAGTTATTTTGAGAGTAGCTTTACTATATGTCTGTACTTGATGAAGGATCTGTCCATGCAACCGTCTTTAAGCCCACCGATATCTTCGCAACCGACCTGGATTAATCGCGTCGTACACGCCCTAGAAATTGTTCAGGATTTAATTCATTATTTCTCTCTGCATTGGTCTGTTCTGCGTTATGGTGCTGCAACTCCGAAGCATGTTTTTGTCTCTACTGCCACCCTTAGATTTTCAAGAAGTGACTGCTGATATTTTGTTTCTGCTAATTTTGGTGGAATTGTTTCGCTTCCTAATTATTTACTTGCAAGAACAACGGGTTTCGATTGGGGTGGCTGTGGAAGTGGCGATCGTGTCTGTGTTGCGGGAAGTGATTGTGCGGGGCGTGTTAGAGGTGCCCTGGAATCAAGTACTGTCTGCCTGTGCCTTTTTGCTGGTGCTGGGGGCGTTGCTGATCATTCGCGTTTGGCTGCCGCCTACCTTTGAAGGTGTTGATCCAGAAAAACGACTGTCCAGAAGACGACGACTTTCGCGAGAGGGCGGAACAGGGGAAAATCATAGAGGTTCTGAGCAACCTGACATTGCTTTGATGATGACGGAAACTGCTGCACCTTCTAGTGGTGTATCAAACAATAATAGATAGACGGTTTAATCAATATTCCTTATTCCTCATCGCTCATTTTCTTTGCTATTTGTCCCTTTGCTTTTATTCCTTGCTTAACCTATGGCTGACTTTAAACCGCGTGATGTTCAAGTTGCTGAGATGGGTGCTGGCACGACGGTGCTGCGATCGCGCACCTGGGAACGGCTTAAGTTTGAAACTGAATATGCTCGTCAAAAAGGCACTACAGCAAACTCTTATCTGATTCAGGCAGAGCAAACGTCGCTGATTGATCCACCTGGTGAGTCTTTTACTGATCTTTTTTTGGAAGAGTTAGGACATCATCTCTACTATCAGCGGTTGAACTACATCATTTTGAGCCATGTTAACCCCAATCGGTTAGCAACCCTCAAACGCCTGCTAGAAATGGCTCCCTATGTCACGGTGATTTGTTCAAAGCCCGGTGCCAACACGCTGCGATCGGTGTTTGCCAATCAATCCCTCACGTTGCCCTCTCCCCGCGACGATGAAGCTCAAGATTTGGGAATTGAGTTTGGCAATCAAACTCTGAAGGTACATATTGTTCGGGATGAAGAAGTGTTGGATTTGGGCAATGGGCATCAACTTCAGTTCCGCTTTGTGCCCACGCCTCGTCATCCAGACGCACTTTGCATTTATGATCCAGCGACTCGTGTGCTGTATACCGACAAATTATTTGGCGCTCATGTCTGTGACGATGCGGTGTTTGATGAACACTGGAAGACCCTGGATGGCGATCGCCGCTATTATTTTGACTGTCTCCATGCCGCACAAGCACCCCAAGTTGAAACCATTCTGGACAAGCTGAGGACGTTTCCAGCCAAGTTATATGCGCCGGGGCATGGTTCTGTTGTGCGGCACAGCGTTAGCGTTCTCGCGTTGGATTATCGCCGATGGTGTCAACAGCAGCAAACGAAAGATTTAACTGTGGCGCTACTGTATACCTCGGCTTATGGCAATACTGCAACCCTGGCAACCGCGATCGCTAAGGGCGTAAACCAGTCTGGGGTTGCCGTTCAAACCATTAACTGTGAGTTTGCCGATCCAGCCGAAATTACAGCCGCCGTCAAAGAGTGTGATGGCTTTATCATCGGCTCCCCAACACTGGCAGGTCATCCACCCACCCAAATTCAAACGGCATTGGGAATTGTCCTATCCACTGCCACTCAAACCAAAGTGGCTGGCGTATTTGGTTCCTATGGCTGGAGTGGAGAAGCGGTCGATCTGATTGAAAGCAAACTCCAAGATGCGGGCTATCCCTTGGGCTTTGAAACGATTCGCGTCAAGTTTGCACCCACGGAAGCAACCCTGGATCAGTGCGAACAGGCTGGCGCAGAGTTTGCCCGCACCCTCAACCGCGCCCGAAAAATTCGGGCACCCCGACAAGCGAGTGTGGATGTGATGAGCGATCGCACGGGGCAGGCAGTGGGGCGAGTCACAGGGTCTTTGTGCGTGGTGACAGCGCAATCAAGCGGCACGCCTGTAGGATTTCTCACCTCGTGGGTATCGCAAGCAGGGTTTAGCCCCCCCGCCATCACAGTCGCGATCGCCAAAGATCGAGAACTAGACTGCCTTGCCCATTCTGGCGAACGCTTTGTCCTAAATATTTTAAAAGAAGGTAAAAACTTACGCCGCTTCTTTTTGAAGCCAGCTACACCGGGCAATAATCCGTTTGTCAATTTGGCAACAGCAACGGCTGCTAATGGCTGTTTGATCTTGACCGAGGCGCTGTCCTACCTCGAATGTACGGTGCAAAATCGGATGGATTGCGGCGATCACTGGCTGCTGTATGCGATCGTGGATTATGGCAAGATTTTAGAATTAACCGGAGTTACCGCCGTCAACCACCGTAAGTCCGCCAGCCAATACTAGTAGGGGCATAGCATCTGGTCAGGAACCGTAAGGCTGCATCCCAGAGCATTGCCCAGATGCTACGCCCTCATCTTGACCCATATTTTGCGCAATACCTCTGATCGCAAACAAGGTTGTTTTACCAAAAAAGGGAGCGATCGCTCCCCTTCTTTCAGCGCTTTAACCCAGCGTTCTAAGCTTGAGTTGCCGCCTCACGAGCCGCCGTTGCTTCATCAGGATGAATGCCTAAGCGAGTCAGGTTGATTCGCCCACGGCTATCAATTTCCCTCACTTTCACAATCACCTCATCCCCTAGATTCACCTCATCTTCCACCTTGCCCACTCGATAGTCTGCCAGTTGAGAAATGTGAACCATGCCTTCCTTGCCGGGAAGAAACTCCACAAATGCGCCAATTGGGATAATCCGCGTTACCTTCCCTGCATAGACATCGCCTGCATTCAGCTTACGAGTCATGCCTTGGATAATGGAACGGGCACGCTTTGCTTTTTCACCATCGATCGCCGAAATCGTCACAATGCCAGTATCTTCAATGTCGATCTTGGCACCCGTTTCTTCGGTAATCCCCTTGATGGTTTTACCGCCAGGACCAATGATCATGCCGATAAACTCAGGGTCGATCTTAATCGTGAGTAGGCGCGGCGCAAACGGCGACATATCCGTGCGGGGCGTGTTGATGGTTTGCATCATCTTGTCGAGAATATGCAATCGAGCCGGTTTCGCCTGATTGATCGCTTGAGCAATGATATCCATCGGCAAGCCGTGAATTTTCATGTCAAGCTGCAACGCGGTGATGCCCGTATCGGTGCCAGCCACTTTAAAGTCCATATCACCCAAGAAATCTTCAATCCCTTGAATGTCAGTCAGGATGCGGATTTCCTCGCCTTCTTTAATCAAGCCCATGGCAGCACCGCTAACGGGTTTGAGGATGGGAACGCCTGCATCCATCAGCGCCAAGGTAGAACCGCAGACGGAACCCATGGAGGTGGAGCCGTTGGACGATAGCACTTCAGAGACAACCCGTAGCACATAGGGAAAATCTTCTTTTTTGGGCAAGATGGGAATTAGAGCGCGTTCTGCCAAAGCACCGTGACCTACTTCGCGACGCCCGGGCGATCGCATGGGTTTAGTTTCACCCACGGAATAGGGCGGCATGTTGTAGTGGTGCAGGTAGCGCTTCTTTTCATCCGGATGCAGATCATCCATTTCTTGAGCATCGCCAGGAGTGCCCAAAGTCACCACGGACATGACCTGAGTTAGCCCCCGGTTAAACAGAGCGCTGCCATGCACGCGAGCAGGCAACACGCCAACCCGGCAAGAAATCGGACGGATTTCATCCAGTTTGCGACCATCGATCCGCACGCCATCTTCCACGATTTGGCGACGCATCAAAACTTTAGTTACATCCTTAAACACATTACCGACCGCTTTTGCATTGGCAGCCGCAGCCAGTTTCACAGGATCTTCGGCGGGTAGTTCGGCGATCGCAGCCGTTAAGGAAGCTTTCACTTCATCCAAGGCAGCATCCCGCACTTTTTTTTCTTTCTCAAACCGTCCGATCACTTCTTTGACTGGAACAGTAACGCGATCGCGGATGAAATCTTCTAAGGTTTTATCCACTTCTGGCGTTTCTGCCGTGGCGATTTCAATCCCCAACTCCTTGAGGATGTCGCGTTGTGCCTGAATCAAATCTCGCACTGCTTCATAGCCAAAATCGATCGCCTCGATCATGTCCTGTTCGGGCAATTGATTCGCGCCTGCTTCCACCATGATGATGCCTTCAGGAGATCCAGCCACAATCAGATCTAGGTCGCCGCTTTCAATTTCCTTGTAGGTAGGGTTAATGATAAAGTCATCGCCGACTAAACCAACCCGCACGGCTGCCATCGGACCATTAAAGGGAATTTGCGCGAGCAAGACTGCCAGCGATGCACCTGTAACCGCCAGCACATCGGGGGGCACCAGTTCATCCAGCGAGAGCGTTGTGGCAACGACTTGGATATCATCCCGCATCCAGCCGGGAAACAACGGGCGCAACGGGCGGTCAATCAACCGGCTGATCAGAGTCGCTTTTTCGGGGGGGCGACCTTCACGGCGCAAAAAACCTCCGGGGATGCGTCCGGCTGCATATAAACGTTCTTCGTAATCAACCAATAGGGGCAGGAAATCAATTCCTTCTCGTCCTGATGCGCGAGTGGCAGCAACTAATACTGCGGTATCTTCCGACTGAACTAAAACTGCACCGCCTGCCTGTGGAGCGAGCAGACCGATCTTGAGCCGAATATCCCTACCATCAAAGGATATTGACTTTTCAATTTCTTCCATGTAACGTGGTATCCTTTTCCATCTTTTATTCTCTGTCGCAATCCTAGCATTGATGGACAAAGAGAGAATTTTTTGGCGATCGCAATCTTTCAGACCTCAGTTTGCAGCTTATACAATGGCAGTGTTGGGCATTCACCGCCGCTAGAGTGTAAATTTGTCCGGTAATTGCCATCACTCAGGACATAAAATAGCCTCTATAGCGATGAATTCATGCGATTAGCGACCGAAGGCTTTAAACGAGAATGGCAATCTTACACGGTAGCTGGCTAAGGCTGTCGCAACCCGACTCAACTCAAGATACTGGCATGACTGGGCAGGCGAGTTGCCTGGTTATTTGGGGAGAAATTTGGCGTAAGGTGATTCCCAGCCCACTGATATCCCTAGAAGACTCCAAAGAAGAAGACTCTAAAGACGCAACTGAGTTTGGAGCGCTTCAACCCAACCCTTATGGGATGACGCGGCTAGAATTGCTGGATTTTCTCAAAAGCTTGCAACAGAGCCATGGAATTTACCTGCCAGATTTAGAGGCTGTGACGGCAGCGCTGGAGCCGCCCAAGCGAACTCGTAAAACTGCTAAATCCCCTCCATCGGCTGGAAAAGCGATCGCGCCCATTCATTCTCAAAATAATCCACAGCCCCTAACCTGGCAGAGTCAAACCGTTAGCTTACCGACTGCACTGTTAGAAGGCGATTTGGCAGTTCCCAGTAGCGCAGTTCTGTTGCCGCAACTGTCCGCTGTGCCCGCAGGCGATCGCCCCTTAGTGCTGCATCCCTGGCAGGTTGAAGGATTGTGTCTATCGACAGATGAAGCGCTGTTGTTTCTCAATTCTTTGCCCTTAGGGTATCAGCCCGTCGAAGAAGCGATCGTCAGTGGAGATTTGCGTTTTTGGAGCCATGTTGCCCGCTGGAGCCTAGATTTACTAGCACGAGCCAAGTTTTTACCCGGCTTGGAAAAGCGCACCCAAGGAGAAGGCGATCTTACAGTTTTTGCTCAATGGGAGCCATTGCTCGATAGCGCGATCGATCAAGCGCGATTAATACAGTTTGGCGATCAGATGCCTGCTGCCTGTCGGATGTATGAAGGGCGAGGGGATAGGGAGCAGGGAATAGGGAACAGGAAGGAGAATCTAGGAGCCAGGGATGAACAAACTCAAAACTCAAAACTCAAAATATCTCCTACGGAGACGCTTCGCGAACAAAACTCAAAACTTTTCCTCCCCCTTCCCACCGATCCTCAAGTCTTGCTGCTCGATTTTTTGCAAACTACGCTGAATGCTCAGATTCGGCAAGCGGCACAACAGGCAGGGCTGACGGTGCCTGAAAAAGAAGCCTTTGCCGCAAAAGAGATATTATCAACGGCAGCGATCGCCCTGCTGCTACAGGAGTGGTTAACGGCGCTCAGCAACCCTGCGGCTCAACTCAAAACAACCGCTGTGGAAGCGTTGGAAACCTCGCTGCAAACCTGGACGACTCCGCTGCAACATCGCCGCTCAGATAATTTCCGCATTTGCTTGTCGCTCTATCCTCCTAGCTATGGACAAAGCAACTGGCAGTTAGAGTATGGCTTACAGGCGGTGGATACGCCCAATTTTATTGTAGATGCGCCCACGATTTGGAATAACCCAGTGGAGCGGTTGAATGTGCAAGGACGCGCGATCGCCCAGCCGCAAGAAATTTTCTTGATGGGTTTAGGCTTAGCTTCTCGTCTCTATGCCCCAATTGAGCCGAGCTTGCAATCACCACGTCCTCAGTTTTGCGCCTTAAGTCCTATGCAGGCTTATGAATTTCTGAAAAGCACTGCTTGGAGACTGCAAGATAGTGGAGTGGGGGTGGTCGTGCCGCCTAGTCTTGCCAGCCAGGGCGGTTGGGCAAATCGATTGGGGCTAAAAATTCAGGCGGAAACGGGCAAGCTGAGACAAGGGCAGCGGCTGGGTCTCCAAAGTCTGCTGAACTTTCGCTGGGAACTAACGATTGGCGGACAGAGCATTTCTAAGGAAGAATTCGATCGCCTAGTTGCGCTGAATATGCCGCTGGTTGAAATCAATGGCGAATGGGTCGAACTGCGATCGCAAGATATTCGCGCCGCCCAAACCTTTTTCGCTAGCCGCAAAGATCAGCCTGCGCTTTCCCTAGAAGATGCCTTACGCATTAGCACTGGCGATACTCAGATGATTGAAAAGCTGCCTGTTGTCAGCTTTGAAGCATCCGGTGCCCTGGATGATCTGATCAATACGCTGAGTGGAAATCAGGCGATCGCCGACATTGCCACACCCAAAAACTTCCGAGGCGAGTTGCGCCCTTATCAATCGCGTGGCGTAGGCTGGCTCTCGTTTTTGGAGCAGTGGAGTTTGGGCGCTTGCCTCGCCGACGATATGGGTTTAGGAAAAACCATTCAACTGATCGCCTTCCTGCTGCATTTACAGGAACAGGACTTGTTAAACTCGCCCACTCTGCTGATTTGCCCTACGTCAGTTCTTGGTAATTGGGAGCGAGAAGTTCAAAAGTTTGCCCCCAATTTGAACGTGATGCTGCATCATGGCGATGGTCGCCCGAAGGGAAGGGATTTTGCTAGAGCGGTTCAAGGAATTGACCTAGTGCTTTCTAGCTATGCGCTGGTTCATCGAGATATTAAAGACTTGCAAACCGTTTCCTGGCGGGGCGTGGTGCTGGATGAAGCCCAAAATATCAAAAATCCAGAGGCAAAGCAATCCCAAGCCGTTCGGCAATTATCAGGTCAGTTTCGCATTGCTATGACGGGCACTCCAGTCGAAAATCGCCTGTCTGAACTCTGGTCAATTTTGGATTTCCTTAATCCCGGCTACCTGGGACCCAAAAACTTCTTTCAGCGCCGATTTGCAGCCCCGATCGAACGGTACGGCGATACAGCATCCTTGCAAACCTTGCGATCGCTGGTGCAGCCCTTTATCCTACGGCGGCTCAAAAGCGATCGCACGATTATTCAAGATTTGCCCGATAAGCAGGAAATGACCGTCTTCTGCGGCTTGTCCTCCGAGCAAGCTTCTTTGTATCAACATTGGGTGGATAAATCCCTGGCAGACATCGAAGCGGCTGAAGGCATCCAGCGCAAAGGCATTATCCTGGCACTGATTACCAAGCTAAAGCAAATTTGTAATCACCCCGACCTATTTCTCAACGGAGCCACCGCTCAGGAAGGCGAAGGAGTTGAACAGCAAGCTGAAAATCAACCCTCAAAACTCGGATCGGCTGACTCACCGGAAACCAAAACTCAAAACTTAAAACTCAACCCTCAAAACTCGGCTCTCCCTTCCTTCCAATCCCGGTCTGGCAAACTCCTACGCTTGGAAGAAATGTTGGAAGAAGTTGTTGCAGAAGGCGATCGCGCTTTAATTTTCACCCAGTTTGCCGAATGGGGAAAACTGCTCAAAGCCCATCTGGAAAAACAGCTTGGCAAGGAAACCCTCTTTTTGTACGGCGGCACTTCCAAAAAGCAGCGCGAAGAAATGGTCGATCGCTTCCAGCTTGATCCGCAAGCACCCCGGATTTTCATCTTGTCGCTCAAAGCAGGCGGTGTCGGCTTAAACCTAACCCGCGCCAACCATGTGTTTCACTTCGATCGCTGGTGGAACCCGGCTGTAGAAAATCAGGCAACCGATCGCGTCTTCCGCATTGGGCAAACCCGCAAAGTCCAAGTCCACAAATTTGTCTGTAGCGGCACTCTAGAAGAAAAAATTCACGCCATTATTGAAAGCAAAAAAGCCCTCGCCGAACAGGTAGTTGGGGCAGGGGAAAGCTGGCTGACGGATCTCAACACCGATCAACTTCGCGATCTGCTATTGCTCGATCGCAGCGCCATTATTGATGAATAGCCGTCAAAGTCGCAGGGAAAACTCTCAAAGTTATCTCGACCCGCGCTTTTGAACAGATGCCAGCAATAGAGGGCGAACTTGTTTCACCCATTGCTCAAAATTCAACTCAGTTTTGCTGCTGTTAGGAGCATCCGACGAGCCTTGTTGTTTCTCAGTTTGCATTTTCATAGTGGTTTAATAAATCCCTTTATTTAGTTGAAACATAAATCAGCATCTTTTGACTACCCTCAATTGGACATCTAATAGACCTCTAATGCGGAAAACGCAGCAAACGGATGCGATTAGAGAATTAGTGAAGTTGACTGTAAAAAAAATACCCTCAATCCTGATTTAGAGTTCCCAAAAAATAGCCAAACGCACGAATAAGCAACCAGTTAACCAGTATCTTTCGGGATAGATCGTGTTACTCGACTGGACGCACGATCGCCGGGATTACAGGTTTTTCTGGCTGGAAAATTGCCTTTAAAGCGGCTTCAAAACTATCCGCGATCGCGATCCGGTTTCCATACGCCACAATTACGCTAACTAAAGTGGGCAGGCTGTTCTTCTCCGCTTCCAAATAGAGCGGCTCCACGTATAGCAATGACTGCTCTATGGGCACCACTAACAGATTGCCCTGCAATGCTCGTGAGCCTTCCCGATTCCAGAGCGTGATTTTTTGGGAAATGGCTGGATCTTGATTAATCCGCGCCTCAATTTGCTCAATCCCATAGACCAATTCTCCCTTGGGAAACACATAGAGCAATTGCTTACCATAATTGGCTCCATCCGATCGCGCTGCTAGCCATGCTGTCAGGTTGGTTCGTTGACGCGGTTTATAGGGCAATAGCAAAATAAACTCTTCTGCCTTATCAGTGGTTGGTAAATTGGTAATCAAAAAGTATGGATCAACGGGCTGAGTCTCATTGCGATAAATTTCATCAGGAATTTGCCACAGGTCTTCCTGGTTATAAAACACCTTTGGATCGGTCATATGGTAGGTCATTAGCCGTTCAGACTGCACACTAAACAGATCCGCAGGATAGCGGAGATGGCTTTGAAGTGCCGCAGGCATTGCGCTAAGTGGCTTAAACAAGTGAGGAAAAATTGCCGCCCAACTTTGAATCATCGGCTCAGACGGATCAGCAATATAAAAGTTGACGGAACCGTTATAGGCATCAATCACTACTTTGACGGAATTCCGAATGTAGTTTACTGGCGGCTGGTTTGCAGTATTTGCAGGGTTAGCGGCTTGGACAAGAGGCAGACTGGGTTGGGAGTAAGGGTAGTGGTCGCTTGTGGTGTAGGCATCCAGTATCCAATACAAATAATTGGGGGTGACGACTGGGTTAGATATAGAAGTCGGGGATTGATTTTGACAGTTTAGGTTTAAGCCTTGGCACCCAATATCGGCAGTAACAATATAGGGATCATGGTCGTATTGCAAGAAAGGCGCGATCTCCCGCACCCGGTCGAGAATGTTACGGCGAAACAGCAATTTCGTTTGAGGCGTGAAATATTGAGTCAATACCATTTGCCAATCGTTGAGATATCGGGCAAACAGAAGGCGCTTCCAAAATGGAGCGATCGTCACGCCGCCCTCGCCACTATAGGTGTTGTAAACATTCTCGCTACCGCTGGGATAATCTAACTCTTGCAGCGTGCCGCCCGTCATCACATAGGTATTCGCAATCTCGCCATAATAAATGCGCGGCTGACCGATTGGAATAGTATCCCGAACGGCAGCATTCGTCGTATTGAGCGCCCCTGTTGATGTTTGGGCATTGGTGCCAATATCTTTGACAAAATAGTCCGGCAATCCGCCCGGCGCGACCTCATTCACTGGACTCATGGTAAAGCCGTAGCCGTGGGTGTAAACCAGATGTTCATTTACCCAAGTCTGCGCCTCAGCCGGAACAGCCGTGTAATCCAGTTCCCGTGCGGCGATAAATACTTGCTGTTTGGCGGGAAATTCTTTAGTTTGGCTAGATAAGGTGTAGCGATCGATATCGGCATCCGCAAAGCGATAATAAGGACGAATTTGCTGAAGTTGGCGATTGGTTGCCAGCAGGGGTCGCGTATCCCAAAGGCGAATATTCCGAATGGTCGGCTCGTTTTTTTCAATATCAGCGTAGGTTAGTTTGCCAGATGGATTAAATGTTTCTACTTGGATATTTTCTAGACCAAATGCGGCGCGGGTTAAGGAAATATTGCGACTGATAAAAGGCTGTTCACGGGTCAGTTCGTTCGGCTGAACGATGACATTTTGCACAACCACTGGCAGCAGGGTCGTCAGCGGCACCAGCAGAAAGTAGCCGCCGAATAGCGAAAAAAGCAGGGAAAATGACAAATCACCCAATGGTAAGAACAACCGATTTTTGGGCAAGCTGTAACAAAACAAAAGCAGTGCGATCGCGATCGCGAACAGCGACATGCCTAGGCAAACTGGCAAATTCACCCAAATATCGGTATAGCTGGCACCAAATGTAACTCCCTGGGTTGAATACAGTAACTCATAGCGACTTAGCCAGTATCCCAAACCCATGACCCACAGCAAACAGCCGCCTAACCCACAAAGATGGTGCTGTTGCTGCAACGAAAGTCCTGGAAAGTGCCCTTGACTCAGACTATTACCGGCTAAAAGATAAACCAAACTAACGGCAAGCAAGCTATAGGCACTTAAGCCCACTAGCCAAAACTCTAACAGTTGCCAGACTGGAAGCGAAAAGATGTAGAACCCAATATCTTTCGCAAATAATGGCTCTGTCCGCTGGAAAGGGCTGGTATGAAAAAACAGGAGAACTCGGCTCCAGTGGGCGGCTAGCACCCATCCAAATCCAACACTGAGAGCGATCGCCATGCTGTTGAGCAACAGTCGCGGAACGATCAGCAGGGCGATGACTAACGCAATCCAAACTCCAAGGCTGCCATAGGGAAGCAAAGACTCCGGTGCTAGCAGGGTTTTACTCAGGTTCCAAATCGAGGCTAGCTGAAAGCGATCGGGCACAGGGAGGACTGCTGTTGCTTGGATTGTGTTTGGTTGCCACAGAGTCCCCACTGTTTGGGCATAGTGAAACACCAGCACGGCGATCGCGCTACTCAGCCCCAACGCCAGCCCCAGCAACCCCAAAAGGGAAAGGGTTGGGGAATCAAGGGTTCTTTGCGGCGAACTACGGCTTGGTTGACGCTGTGCTAAGGGATTTGAACTGGTGGAGGGTTGCGGTTCTAAAGCCGCAGGTTTCCAATTTTTGGGAGGTTTGAATCGTTGGGCGAGCCAGAGGTTGCCTAACAGCCAAAACAGACTGATGCTAGTAACCCCAATCCCTAAAACTATTTTTGTACCCAGTCGCACCCAGAGCGCGCTGGAATAGCCGACTTCTTGAAACCATAGACTTTCAGCAACCAACTGACAGCCAATGCCCAATAGGAACCATGCGCCAATTAGCCCCACCAACAGCCATCCTAAGCGGCGCAGCAAACGGGGCGATCGCAATTTCTGGGCGATCGGGTTAATGAAAGTGCTGAAATCCTTGTTCAAAGCTCAACCGCTCATCAGGATAGGTATGACTCGCATCGACTAACCACACATCTGGCTGCGTGGTCGTTATTCCAATCATCGCACTCTGGTCTAATTGGTCAACTAATTTCACCGCTAAATCAGTAGGCAAACATAGCACTAATTCAAAATCTTCCCCACCATACAGCGCCCATTTCATCGCTTGCTTGGCACCAACCCACTGAGGTAATGCGGCTGGAATGGGAATTTGGTGGCGATCGATACGGGCACCCACGCCACTGGCGCGACAAATTTGTAAGATGGCATCGGCAAGTCCATCACTGCTGTCCATTCCGGCGATAGGGGAAGGAGTGGAGGGGGGGAGGGGGGGAGGAAAGAGCAGGGGCAAAACATCTAGGCGGGGGATGGGGTGTTGATGGGCGCGAATTAGGGTGTCGCGATCGCTCGGAGTTAGATCCTGTGCCTGGTCAGGGTGGAGCAACAGTTCTAAGCCAGCGCGTGAGGCTCCATGCATTCCCGTGACGACGATCGCTTGTCCGGGTTGGGCGGCGGCGCGGCGAATCAATCGGTTGGGGTCAGCTTGCCCAAAGGCAGTAATGGCAACGGTGGTCACGGGCGATCGCACCACATCGCCCCCCACAATCACGGTGTTGTACCGGGATAAACAGTCGGTTAACCCTTGATAGAGCCGTTCTACCCAGGCGATCGCCCGTTCTCCTGGCAATCCTAAACCCACGGTGATACCAATTGGAGTTGCGCCCATGGCTGCTAAGTCAGATAGGTTTGCGGCGGCGGCTCTCCACCCGGCATCTTCTGGACTGGTGGTGCGATCGCTAAAGTGAACCCCGTCCACCAACACATCCGTTGTGACCACTAAGGATTTTCCTGGCTGAGTCAGCAATACTGCGGCATCATCCCCCACCAAGTCAGCCGGACAAAACGCTTGCAGCCGTTTGAGTAAACTCTGTTCTCCCAATTGGCGAACGCTCAGTTCAGCGTCTAAATCCTTCATTTTGCTCCCGTTGCTGCTAGGTCTGTAACAATTCAAGACTATCCCAACCGCTTAGCATCAACTTTGTTAGATTGAATCCTTCCAAATGCGGTTTGCAGATTGAAACTTTTGAGCCATAGTTTCAGTTGCCGGGGTTGATCAAAATCATTGCTAGAATGTTGTTTTTGCTTTCAATCTAAAGACAAATCGCTCCCAAACTGATTTCCTCATCTATACTTTTGTCGAGCATTCATTTTTTACGAGCAGCCTATGTTTCAGGATGCCAGCACAAATCCAATTTTGCCAAATTCCCCCGATGTGGTTACCGAAGCTAAGTCAGAGGAAGCTACAGAGACGGGTGGGTTTTCTTCAAATTCCTATGCTGATCGCCTGATGGATGATCTGTTCCAAGATGTGGAGCAGCTTTTGCATGGAGAATCCCGACAAACTGACCCATCAACGCTAACGCGATCGCAGCCAATTGATTTACCATCTGAGCCAAGATTTGAGCCTGAAAGCGCTCCGTCTTCAGAGATGGGTTCTCCTCCTTCCTTAAGCGCTCTTGCAGAAGATCCGTCAGCAAGTTCTGCTTTGGCAACGCTGCTCAAGTCACTCGTGGTTAATCAACCGGATGAGCAAATTTCTAAAGTGCCAGAAATGCCGTCCACTATGGCGACAAGCGATGCTGCTGTAGCACCTCAAAATCGGGTCTACGATCGCCTATTGCTAGCGGTTGGCTGTGTTTCAATCGTGGTTTCGTTGGCGCTATGGTTATTTTATCAAGAATCGCGTCGTCCGCAGGTTGTGGCATCGGTGCCTGCCGCAGAAGTAGCTGCAAACCCAGTGTCTTCAGCCCAAAATCAGTTTTCAGATTATGCCCAAAAAGCGCTGCAATCGATTGATCGGCGATCGCAGCAAACGATGCCAGCACCCACAGCAACAACTACGGCAGGCGTAACGATTCCGGGAATGCCGACTGTCGCTGTGCCCAAAGCTCTAACTCCTGGCGCTATCCCACCTAGCCGGGTTGCCACCGGGCTAGAACGAGTCTATGTCCCGGTCTATCAGTTCCCCTCAAACTTTAAGCCACCGAATTCAGTCACTCCTTTGCCGACGAACGCTGCACCTTCAGCAGTTCCGCAATATGGCGCGCCTGCGCGTAAGCCAACAGCGGCAGCACCGAGTCCAATTACCCCCGGCGCTCCCCGACGGCTGGCAGGGGTGCTAGAGTTGGGCGATCGCTCGGTTGCCTTGTTTGAAATTAATGGCGTGACCCAGCGCTATGGGATTGGTGAAAGCATTGGCTCTTCTGGCTGGTCGCTGGTAGAAGTATCCAAAGAGCAGGCAATGATTCGACGCAACGGCGAAGTGCGATCGGTGTTTGTTGGGCAAAGCTTCTGAATCATCCGCTTAACTACCTTTTGGAGTCTGGATTATGGGTTTGTTTGATGATTTCAGTCAGTTTTTAGAATTGCGGCTGGAAGAATTTTTGCGCGATAATCCCCATTTGGAACTGATGGTTTTAGAAGAAAAGCTGCGGGATCAAGAAGAAGAAACGCTCAAGCTGATGACCGACTTAAAGGTAAAAGAAAAGACCTTGCAGGATGAGATTTTGGCGATCGCCCAAGAAATTCAGCTTTGGCACGCCCGCATCGAAAAAGCCAAAGCCAAAGGTCGTCTTGATCTAGCTGAACCGGCTGAAGTGCGGGAAGCTGACCTATTGCGCCAAGGCAACCAAAAATGGGGACAACTGGAAATGTTGAAAGAGCGCTTCCAGCAAACCCAAGAGTTGCAGAAAAAAGTTGAGCAGCGCCGCAAAGAAGTCCAGAAAAAAGTGACCGAGGCGCAAGTCAACCGCACCACCAATCAGGTTGGAACAGGCGATACCTCAAACTGGAGCAAAAACCCGACCTATATGAACAGCAGCGGGGGGAAAGATCCCCTGGATCAGCAGTTTAACCGCTGGGAAGCTGAGGAAGAACTAGAACAGCTAAAGCGCAACATGGGTAAGTAATATTCAGTAAACTTCATCCCAAAAGTTGCTCTTCACCTTTCTCCTCGTACTAATTCAAAACTCAAAACTCAAAACTATATTAGTTGCGATGATTGTTGCTATAGCGAATTCGCGCTCCTGCCCATTGCAGTTTTTCTTGCAGGGTTTGGTAATAGGAGTAATTTTCTCGCAGAACAATGAATCGTGCCTGAAAATCCGCCATCCGAATATCAACGCGCTGCCCTGGCCAAATAGAGGTGGCTAATACGCCATCCATCCAAAGTTTGTTGGAAAGTTCTAGGTCGGCTAATGGCCAAATGCTGATGACACAGCCAGCCGGAATGACAATGGGGCGACTAGAGAGGCTCAGCGGACAAATGGGCGTAATGGTGATGGAATCTAGCCCTGGGTGAATAATCGGTCCATTGGCGGCGACGGTGTAGCAGGTGGAGCCAGTTGGGGTAGAGACAAGCAGACCATCGCCTTGATATTGATCGACCACTTCTCCATCGATTTCCATTTCCAAAATGGAGGTGATCATGCGATCAGCGGAAGCAGGTTTAACGCACATTTCGTTGAGGGCGAGGTAGCGATCGCTGACTGCCTCCCGATCAATCCGATTTCCTTCAAACACGGATGCTTGCAACATCATGCGCTGTTGAATGGCATAGCGATCGCCCAACAGACGATCCCACACGGCTTCAGAATTTACAAAGTCTTCTAAAGGTTCAGTGAGAAATCCTAAATGCCCCCCAGCATTAATTGCCAAAATGGGGATGCGATCGGCTGCCAGATGCCGCGCTGCCGTCAAAGCGGCTCCATCGCCCCCCAAGACTACGGCAAAGTCAATCGGCTGAGTGGCAGATGCCAAAAAAACTGGATAGGGGTTATCTTTGGCTCCCGTTGGACCCAACATCACATGACAACCCCGTTTTTCTAGTTGACGGGCACACTGTTCTGCCCAGCGCTTACTAACTGGGTCGCCAGACTTATGAGCAATAATGACCTGCTTGAGTTGCACGCTTCTAAAAGTTAAGGGCAGTAGGGGGTTAGTGGATAGTCTTTAGGCAAGGACTGATCAACATTGAACCACACTGCACTGCTTGTCCTGAAAAAATCGAAACGTTACCACTTCAATAGGTTGAACTGCTCCATGTCCACTGTGTCGCGATTGCGATAAATTGCCAGCACGATCGCTAACCCAATAGCTGCCTCAGCCGCCGCGATCGCAATCACAAATATCGTAAACACTTGTCCTTTAACGTCTAACGGATCGAGGAAATTAGAGAATGCCATCAGGTTCAGGTTGACCGCATTCAGCATTAGCTCAACCGACATCAACACCCGGACTGCATTTCGGCTATTGATCAGTCCATAAATGCCAATGCAAAATAAAGCAGCAGCCACAATGAGAAAGTACTGAAGTTGCATGAGTCCTCACCAATCAAAAATAATCAAAAATAACTCTGGGACAAGTTCTCACAGATCCTTGCCCCGTCTCTTGCCCAGTTATTTAGACTGACTTCCAGGATTGGTGCCAGCCGAAGTTAATTCGCGTGGACGTTCTGGCAAAGTCAGCATTGTTTGCTGCAAATTTGCCTCCTCAAGATCGGGTAGAAATTCGCGACGGGCTAACACGATCGCGCCAATCAGCGCCATCAACAGCAGCACAGATGCCAATTCAAACGGCAGCAAGAAATCTGTAAAGAAATGCTTGCCGATGACCACAATAGAACCGGATGGAACCGTCGCTTCCGTAGAAATTGCCCAAGGAGTCGCCAGTACCATAGTGCTTAACAACCCAAACAACCCCACACAAACCACCGCCGTTGCACTTTTACGAATCCAAGCTTGAGGAACGGGTGTAAAGTCTTCGCGTTTATTCACTAACATAATGGCGAAAATAATCAACACATTCACCGCACCCACATAGACCAACACCTGCGCCATTGCCACAAAGTCGGCATTGAGCAACAGATACAGCCCTGCTGCACTAATAAAGGCTCCTGCCAGCAAAAAAGCTGAATATACCACATTGGACAACAACACTACGCCCAAAGCTGCCCCAAGCATCATTGCAGCTAGCAAGCCGAATGATACAATCTGAACCCCTTCCGCTAAATTCACAATCCTTATCTCCTTCAGATTTCGCTTTTAGCTATTCCTTGTTACCGATGTCCTCTGGTGCCCGATCTTGCGCCAAATCTTGCACCTGATCTTGTGCCAAAATCTCTTCTGGACGCTGACCAGCACGACGAGCATTCGCAGGCAAATCATGAGGTTCCATTACGCCCTTGGGTAAGTAGACAAACTCCCGCAGAGCCGTCACCATTGGATCATTCGTTACTTTATAGGGCAGGCGACCCAATGCCACATTGTCATAATTTAGCTCGTGGCGATCGTAGGTCGATAACTCATACTCTTCAGTCATGGAAAGGCAATTAGTCGGGCAATATTCCACACAATTTCCGCAAAAAATGCATACTCCAAAATCAATACTGTAGTGACGAAGCTGCTTTTTCTTGCTCACTGGATTGAATTCCCAATCCACCACAGGTAGATTAATCGGGCAAACTCGCACACAGACTTCGCAAGAAATACATTTATCAAACTCAAAGTGAATTCGTCCCCGAAAGCGCTCAGAGGGAATCAACTTTTCGTAGGGATATTGAATGGTTACGGGGCGACGCTGCATATGATCAAACGTGACGGCTAGCCCTTGACCAATATATTTCGCGGCTTGCACAGTTTCTTTTGCGTAATCGCCAACTTGCTTTAAAAATTTCAGCATGGTCATTGCCAGTATGAAGTTGCAAATATTGATATTGAACGCTGAACAATGAGTTTCGAGAAGTATTTAAACAACCCCTCATCATCAGCCACCAAATGCCCCAGGAAAGGCAATTTTGAGCGCCGCAGTGACCAATAGATTCACCAACGAAAGGGGTAGAAGAAACTTCCAACCTAAATCGAGTAATTGATCAATCCGCACACGGGGCACTGTCCAACGCAGCAAAATTGCTGTAAAAACTAAAAAGTAAGCTTTTAGGAGAGTCATTGTGATGCCAAGAGACGCACCAACGATCTCTAGCCAAGCATTTGTTTCGCTCACTCCTAGCCAGTTTGCAACTAAGGCAGTAGGAATGGGGAGTTCCCAGCCGCCAAGATAGAGAATTGCAACCATTAGGGCAGAAAGTACTAAGTTCACGTAAGAACCGAGATAGAACAAAGCAAATTTCATGCCTGAATACTCCGTTTGGTATCCAGCGACTAATTCTTCTTCTGCTTCGGGCAAATCGAATGGAATCCGTTCGCATTCCGCTAGGGCAGCAATCCAAAAAATCACAAAGCCAATCGGTTGTCGCCAAATGTTCCAGCCCAAAATGCCGTAGCCTGATTGTTGATTCACAATGTCAATCGTGCTAAGTGAGTTAGACATCAGCACGATCGCCATCACCGCCAAAGCCAGCGGAATCTCATAGCTAATTGATTGAGCCGCAGCCCGCAGCCCACCTAACAAAGAGTATTTGTTGTTAGAAGCATAGCCCGACATCAGCAATCCAATCGGCACCACACTAGACAGAGCAATCCAAACAAATATACCCATGCCGACGTTTGTAACAATCAGATTTTGCCCAAACGGAACGATTAGGTAAGAAAGAAATACTGGAATCACAACAATAACCGGACCCAGCGTAAACAGCAGGGGGTCTGCTTTGGCGGGCACCGTATCTTCCTTGAAAATCAGCTTAAGCCCGTCTGCCACCGGAGCGAGAACGCCCAATGGACCAATGAATTCTGGACCTACTCGTTGTTGAACTGCTGCGGAAATTTTTCGTTCTAACCAAACCGACACTAAAACGCCGACTGTTGCACCAATAATCATGAGCAACATTGGCAATGGCATCCAAACGGTTTTTGCTGCGCCAGCGGGCAGTCCCAAGTCCATCAAGGACTGAATGAATGTTTGCTGTAAATCAATCCCTTGATCCATGTCTTCACCAGGACTCTTGCGCCTTTAGTATACACTCTCGTAAAAGCGTACAGGATTTGAAGTAGAAGGGAAAAGTATAGGAACAATTCGATGCTGAAGAATGGAAAATGCTGAGTGCTGAGTTTCCCCTTACCTCTCGCCCCTTGCCTCACAAATAGAGAAACCCCCCAAGGCGATGCACCTGGGGGGTTGGAGTTCCTGAAAATCGTCACTCTGCATAGTGTGGCAAGGGACGGAAGGAAAAGGAAGAGGGCTGTGACCCATCATTGATGTGCTTTTGTATCAAAACAATGCGGCAACTGAAGGGCGATCGCTGACTCCATCTCCCTGCTACCGTTCATTAATAGAGACATAGGGAGCAGCGTGAGTGCCAGTATAAATTTGGGTAGGACGAAAGATCCGATTTTCATTAAGCTGCTCTTTCCAATGGGCTAGCCACCCTGCAATTCGCGAAACCGCAAATACTGGAGTAAATAAATCGGTGGGAATCCCCAATTTGCGATAAACCAAACCAGAGTAGTAATCCACATTGGCATGAATGCCTTTGTGCCCCATCTTTTCGTTCACCACGCGCTCAAGCGCTACAGCCACGTCATAAAACTGATCCATGCCATATTTCTCAAAAAGCTGTTCTGCTAAATCTTGCAAAATAATGGCGCGGGGGTCTTTCACTTTATAGACGCGGTGCCCAAAGCCCATGATTTTAGATTTCGTTTCAATGCAATGATCCACATAAGCGCGAACATTTTCCACAGAGCCAATTTCTTCCAGCATCGATATAACTTCCTCATTGGCTCCCCCGTGCAGAGGACCCGCTAAGGTGCCCACAGCCGACGCGACTACTGCGTAGGGGTCAGTTAGGGTAGAAGCCGTGACCATTGCCGAAAAGGTAGACGCATTAATCGTGTGTTCGGCGTGAAGAATCAGGCAGACATCCAGAATTTGGGCAGCAAAGGGATCGGGTTCTTTCTCGTTTAACATATAGAGAAAGTTTGCAGAATAGCCTAAATCATCGCGAGGCTGAACAGGATCGTTGCCCTTTCGCATCAATTGAAAGGCTGCCACCATCGTGGGGATTTTTGCCAATAGGCGAATCACCGCCGCATTAATATACGCAGGATCATCGAGCGCACGACGGGAATAGAACAAGCCCAGTGCTGCTGCACAGGCTTGCAATGCATCCATGGGATGCCCCCCTTCGGGAAAGCATTTCATCATGTCTCGAATGCGATATTTCAAACGACGATGATGACGAATTTCGTGTTCAAAACTTTCAAGCTCTGCTTGCGTAGGCAGCCTTCCCCAAATTAATAGATAAGCTGTTTCTACAAAGTTGCTTTTCTGGGCTAACTCTTCAACCGGAATCCCTCGATATTCCAGGATTCCTCGCTGTCCATCAACAAAACTAATACTCGATTGTGTTGCAGGGATGCCTTCTAACCCTGCCCGGTATTCGCAGACTGTCATGGTTCTAGAATTGCTCTTGAAGAATGTCAATTTAAGGTATCTGATCGCTGGCAAGAAATCTGTATTTTGAAATCCAGTTATCTTGTTTCGGTTTCAGATATTTTCTGTAGGACGAAGTGTCTTATCAGAAATTCATCATAAACGTCTGCTTCAATAAATATTGATTTTGCACACCATTATTTGTAAATAGTTTGTCTCTCTCGTGAAATGTAGTTAGTATTTAGCTAGAAGCTTTCAGTTTTTGAAAAGGTTTCAATTGTCAATATTGTTAAGCCAGCGATCGCCCTCTTGCGTCTGGAACGTGCCAGGAGGAAGGTTATGCGGCTTTTTATTTTATTAAGCTAGGAGTTTTATGACCCAAAAACGCGTTCGTCGGCGATCGCAGTCCAATCCACGGTTCAATCCAACAGTTGAGCAAGCCGCTTCAAGACCTCAACCCGCTGCCCCACCACGAGAACGGCGCAATCTTGAATGGGGGGAACGCTGGAGTCCAGACTTTACCCGCAGCCCTTTAGCTAGCATGATTGAGCAAGATGCACCGCTGAGAAGCAATAATACGCTTGTGTTAATGTATGACCCATTTCAAGCAGAAATGGCAACAGGTAACCAAGGCGTTGCATCCTGGCTGCGAGATTGCATTCGCAAACATGGTATCCCCAGTTTGATTCGGTTTGATTATCGCCAGAAAGCTCAAATCTTTCGTCGCGACCAATTTCAATCTTGGTTAGAGCCATTGCTGAATAAAACTGCACGCTAAGTAGTTAGACGAAATCAATTACACAGCAAAGTGGCTGAGAAGCTAGATTTACCCGAAGCTGGTGTGAAAATAATTCTGTCGGACTACTTAACACGATCACTAAAAGGTTTAAGAATTATTTGATTTAACTGTTATTTGCCAATACAAAAGCGGCTAAATACTTGGTCGAGAACCGATTCTGTGATTTCTTCGCCCAACATTTGCCCCAAGGTATGAATTGCACTGCGGAGATCGATCGTCCAAAAGTCTAGAGGCAGTTGGGCGGCGATCGCTTCTAGGACGTGTTGCAATGACTGTTTTGCTTGTATGAGAGTGGCAGCTTGCCGTTGGTTAATCGCTAGGTCAAGGTTGGCAGCTTGCAGCGTTCCTGTTTGAACGGTTGCGAGAATTGCTGTTTCGAGGGCATCGATTCCTTGATTTAAGGCGGCGGCGGTGAAAATAGTTTTAAGTTTTAAGTTTTGAGTTTTGAGTGGGGAGTGTTCCTGCGACTCGATTAAATCGGTTTTGTTGATGACTAGGATTAATGGACGATCGCAGACTTGGGTATAAATTTCCTGATCGGCATCTGTCCAGCCGTCTTTTGCGTCGATAGTTAAAAGAACTAAATCGGCGGATTGAGCGGCGGTGCGCGATCGCTCTACGCCAATTTTTTCCACTTTATCTTCGGTGTCGCGAATGCCTGCGGTATCCAATACTTGAATCGGAATGCCGCCGACCACAAGATTGGATTCCACAACATCGCGAGTGGTGCCAGGAAGATCGGTAACAATGGCGCGATCGCTGCGGCTCCAGGCATTGAGCAAACTGGATTTGCCGACATTTGGGCGACCCACGATCGCCACCTTTAAACCCATGCGGATCAGTTCTCCGCGATCGGCGGTTGCCAAAATCTGGTCTAATTCGTCTAGCACTTGTTGGAGGCGCGCTTGGATTTCCCCTTCATTCAGCGGCGGCAAATCTTCTTCAAAATCGACTCGCGCTTCAATTTCCGCCAGAATATCGATGCAAGTTGTCCGAAGTTGGCGGATGGGGTTGGCAAGCTTTCCTTGCAGTCCGGCTAGGGCAAACTGAGCCGCTTGGGGCGATCGCGCACCCACCAAGTCAGAAATACTTTCTGCCTGAGTTAAATCTAGCCGCCCGTTCAAAAAAGCTTTTAGGGTAAATTCTCCGGGCTGCGCCAATCTTGCGCCCTCAGCGATCGCCAATTGCAGCACTTGCTGGACTGCAATGATGCCGCCGTGACAGTGAAATTCGATCACATCTTCACGGGTATAGGAGCGGGGAGCCAGCATAATCAACAACAGCGCTTCATCCACCACTTGCTGGGTTTCAGGATGGCGAATATAGCCGTAGAGAATGCGATGGCTTGACCAAGATTGCTGACCGGGCGCATGAAATAAGGTACGAGCGATCGCCATTGCTCGATCACCCGATAGCCGCACAATCCCAACACTGCCCTGCTCTGGCACAATTGCAGTCGCGATCGCGGCGATCGTGTCCCCCAAAACAGTCATGCTCTCCGCCTTGAACGAAACTACCTCTTCATAATCTCAGGATAATCTCAGGCTTCAAAAAAAATGTCTGAATTAGTTTATTGCTAAAGCGCTATTGAGTGGATGAGTGGATGAGTGGATGAGTCGGAGAATGAGAGGAAAAGTGGCTACCCCTCTACTTCTCTACCCCTCTACTTCTCTACCCCTCTACTCCAAGGGCACAAAATTTCGTTCACCCCTAACCTATTCATCCGTTGCTATATTCGGCGTTTAAGGCTAAACAAAAAAGAGTGGGGCAGCCTTCTAGACTGTCTCCCACTCTCGCCCCAGTAAGATTACTGAGTTAGTTAGCTTAAAATATCTTTTGAACATAGGCAGGCACAGCGCTCAATCACATGCATGACCTGTGACCTAAAATGCACCTTTTTTAGCTAGAACAACTAACACCGTTTTCAGAATTAATTGCAGATCGTAAAGAAGTGACCACTTCGCTTGGTAGGCTACATCCATTGCCACGATCGCTTCAAAGTCCAACACAGTTGATCGCCCGTTTGCTTGCCATTCACCTGTGATTCCAGGCTTGACATTCAGACGCTCCCAGTGGTGCCGTTTATATGCCATTGCCTCATCAATCGTGGGCGGACGGGTGCCTACTAAACTCATGTCGCCTTTCAATACATTCCAAAATTGTGGAAGTTCATCTAGGCTCGTTTTGCGTAAAAATCTACCAACACGAGTCACTCTAGGGTCGTTGCGATTTTTAAAGATGCCGCCTTTGGCTTCGTTATGAACTAAATGTTTTAACTGATCCGCATCTACAACCATGGAGCGAAATTTCCAAATTTTGAAAGTTTTGCCTTGGTATCCGCACCGAAGTTGGCTATAAAAAAGCGGACCAGGATTATCAAATTGGGTCGCGATCGCCACTGGAATTGCAACCATTGCAGTGATCATTAGCCCAATTAAAGCACCTGTAATATCAATCAAGCGCTTAATGCCGCTCTTAACAGAAGGATGCACCACGGAAGGACAATCTTGAACTTCTCTGATTAATGACAAAGAGAAGTGACTTGCTTGTTCTAACAGGACAGATTTAACGATTGATGAATTAGTAGTAATCACGGTCATTGCCTGCACAAGGAGAAGAAATTGGCTTGCCTTGTGACAACCATACGTAATTACGCTGAACGCACCTAGTAAAAGTTAGAGCGTTTGCCTAATCTTTGAAGTGGCATCGCTTATTTAAAGTTCTGATGTTTTTCTGACTAAATACAGCTTATTTTTTAGTGCAAGTAAATTTTTAGTGTAAATAAGGATAAATTGTGGAAGCTAACCTTTTTTGTGAAAGCCTGCAAAGATTTTGGGCAGATAAAGGCATCCTTTTTCACACTCAGCCAGTGAACTGGAGAGCGATCGCGCCGCATCTGGTTTTGCAGATGACTGCATTTTTCCAGTCAGACGAGCTAAGTCAGCGCTGATATACCTCGCAACAATCGCAGCCCCATGACGATTTAGATGACTGGGATCAGCAAAATACTTGTTTGAATCCAGCTTTTGCTGCAAGGTCAGATCTTTGAATGTAAATCGCCATGACCGTTCAAACCGTTTCATTTCCCTGCGAAATTGATCTTCATAGGCAAATCGCGCTGAATCTAAATAGGTTTGCGTTAGCGGAAGATTGACAAACACCAGCGGAATTTTCTGTTTATTTGCAAAAGCTGCTACTCGCTCCAAGGCGTTGATTTGCTGACCCGCTAGGGCAAATCTGAGATAGTCAGCATCGTAGTAACCCGACACTTTGGGAAATCGCTGAAAGTAAGTTTTAGGGTTAAATTGCGTGTTAACCACTTGAAAGCCTAGCCTTTCAAAGGCTGTCATCGAGGGCATCAATGGCGAGGGCGAAGAACTCCCGGCGCGGATTGTCACTTTTGCACTTTGCTGGCATCGTGCGCCTTGTATTGCATTCAATCGCATTTCCTGGGTAGGAGTTGAGATAGATTTGGGTTGAGAGGTCAAGTGCAGCGGCAGCCCATCCATACAAATTTGCCCAACTTCTAGCCCGCTCCTTTGGGGAATGGTGGGGCGAGTTCCAGCGTTGAGCGCTTGATAGCCTTGGGACGCACGAATTTTGTTGAAGGTTTGGTCAATCCGACCGCTGTTGAACGCGCGTGCCCCATCTGCCCAAACAATCAGACGCGGCAATTGATCGGCGGTGAGGACTTGCTGTAGCAGCCAGTCTACAACCTGTGCGGTGGCACCATTAATCCCAAAGTTGAAGATTTTTAGGTTGGGATAGCCGCGTTGAGTGAGGGCTTGCTGAAGAGCGATCGGATCGACTCCTTGCAGGGCGCGAGAACTGCCCACAATCAAAATATCGGGTTTGCCAAATTGGGCTATGTAGCGAGTGTAAAGCTGGAGTTGGCGATCGAGTTGCCGGCTATTAAACGAAGGATAAGAGTAAGGGAATAAGGGGCTTTGGGCTGGAGCGATCGCGCCTGCCGGGGAAACTGGAAGTTGAGTTGGCAGCGGAATTTCCCAAGGGATTGTTTCACGAATCGCACCCTTGGGGAATCGCCCGCTTGGTGGCTCAAGTTTAATTTCCACGACGACATCGCCCGGTGCAGGGGTTGCTGATTTGGCAATAGGCGCGATCGCGCTGATCACGATCGCGCTGATCAAAATAGGAGAGACCAATAAACCAAACGTTGCCCGGTTAACCCAGCCCATATAAAACTTGAGAACGTAGTAACTCAAGTCAACCATAGCGCTCTTTAACTATGCAATCGTTTGCAATCAAAATTGCCTAAACTAATTGCCTAAACTGCTCAGTTTTGCTGGGATGGGCGACTGACCTGTTTAGCTTGCTGAATCGGCTGCTTAAGCCTATGAGTGGCTTGAGGCACCGCGCAGGTTATGGGGATTTCAACTGTTTTTGGATAAGTCTGCATTAGCTGAAAAAAACGTGACCCGCTAAAGTTTCTAGGGTCCATCCGCTGCCCTGAGCGATCAACAGCTTTGTGAGTAGTAATTCGATCATCGGATACGCCCGTTTTAGAAACGATCCAGGCAAGAGATTGATACTGCTCGATTGTGTAGCCGCTGTGAGTTGGGGCGTTTGTGTTGCCATCGGGTGGGCTTTCTAGGGCGACATGGTAGGCAAAGTTATTGACAGATGGTGGAAATTTAGGATGGGTTTTAACCGCTTCTGCTGCGCCATTGACCCCAAAGAAGATGGAATTGCCAGCGCCATAGGCTCGTTTGTCGGGAGGAACAAGATACAAAACGGTGCCATCTCGCTGGATTAATGTGTGATAGCTTGCCTGGTTATTTTCCTTGAGGTGTCGAGTGCGAAAAAAATTTAAGGTGCCGCTAGCAGAACCCACAGTTTCATGCAGCACGACCAGCGGAGGCAGAAGCGCAGGGTTGCCATTTACGTCTTTGAAATAGCGATCGCCGTAGTTGGTGGGATCGATCAAAAAAACGGCTTCTCGCGGCTGATAGCTAGATAGAGCGCGGCTGCTGCTGAGGGGATCACCGGGGGCGATCGCGGCAATCGTTCGGCGAAAGCGCTCCAACTCAACTGATCCCAAAGGGCGCTGAGCCATTGAATTAGAGGAGCGGCTCAATCTAGCAGCTTGACCCAATTCTGGCTGTAATGCACAGGCTAAGGGGTTGATGGCTTGACTGATTTTAGTTTGCCTGATTTTTTTAGCTGGGCTAATTTTGGGAACTGCCGGGGTCGCTTTTGGAGGCTGATTCTTTACAGATTGTAACCTTGCCTGGGCGATCGGCTTCACCTGTGGGGGCTTCACTAGTGGGGGCTTCACTAGTGGTTTAATAGGGGCAGACTGATGGACAATAGGAGATTCAAATTCAGTACGTTGAGCCTGTCCTGTTGCCACAGCAATCACTAACGTTACGACACAGAGCGTTATTAGCAGGGTAACAGTGAACAGATTTCGTCTCACAATTAACAATTGCCTCGCAAGTTAAACAGAAAAATCAAGCTTTGGAATACAATAGCCGCTCTCTTATCAAAGATAAACATTTACCAAGCGTTAAATTTGCATTCTGCCTCAGTGTTGTTTTGGATACATTCCAAAAATTTATTTTCAAATACGCTGACAAAATATTCTTGAAACCTTTATAGTCAGCACTCTACGGTTCCTCGTTCCTCTTCATTCTATTTGTGTCTTTAGTTTCATGTCAGTCATCAAGGAGATTTTTGCAGAGTGAGTAATCGATATATCTATGTTCCCCGCCGTCAGGTGATTCGAGGGCTTCTAGCCACTGCCGCATTTGGGGCATCCTCAAAGCTCTGGACTGGGTGTTCGTCTTCTCCAACCGATACCGCTAGCCCAGGCGGGGGTGGCGCTAGCCCAGATGCAGGCAAACCGATCACGATTGGTTTTATTTATAACGCTCCTAAAGATGACTATGGCTGGAACCAAGCTCATGCAGCCGGTGCTGCTGCGATCGCCAGTATTCCCGGCATCAAAATTATTGAGCAAGAGAGTGTTCCTGAAACCAAAGAGGTGCAGGAAGTCATGCGAAACATGATTGATCAAGATGGAGCCACTGTCGTGATTCCGACCTCGTTTGGTTACTTTGAACCTCATGTATTAGAAGTGGCTAAAGCCTATCCAGACGTACAGTTTCTACACTGCGGTACGCTTTGGAAAGAAGGCATAGCCAAAAATATCGGCAGCTTTTTTGCCCTAGTCGATGAAGGTCAATATCTTGCCGGACGGATGGCAGCCCAAGCCAGCCAAGGAGGCAAAATTGGCTTCGTGGGTGCGAAACCGATTAATCCTGTGCTGCGAAACATTAATAGCTTCATGTTAGGGGCACGCAGCGTTAAGCCGGATATCAAAATGCAGGTCATTTTTACGGGTGACTGGTCGCTGCCAGTAAAAGAAGCTGACGCTACCAACTCCCTTGCCGATCAAGGCTTTGATGTGATTGCTGTGCATGTCGATAGTCCTAAAGTGGTGATTGAAACGGCAGAGAAGCGTGGGCTATTGTCCAGCGGTTTTCACTCTGACCAGTCGGCTTTGGCACCCAAAGGATATCTGACTGGAACGATGTATAACTGGGGCACAATTTATAAAAATTATGTAGAGCTTTTCAAAGCGGGTAAGACGCTGATGAATGGCGGCGTTCAGCCTCAATATATTGGCGGCATTGCAGAAGACTACATTGGTTTAGCAACGTTTGGTCCAGCAGTGACTGAGCCGATCAAAACAGATATAGAGGCAGCAAAAGCAAAGCTGGTTGATGGGTCAGCCGTTGTTTATAAGGGTGCCATTAAAGATAATGCAGGCGCAGTCCAAATTCCTGCGGGTAAGACCTATAAGGTGACGGCTCCTGAATTGACCAAAATGAATTGGTTAGCTGAAGGCGTTTCTGGAAAGACAAGTTGATATGGCACTCAGTCGTTCCAACTGGCGATCGCGAGCAGAATCGGTTGTCATTCCGCTGGGGGCACTCCTAGTTGCTCTCGTTTTGTTTGGCATCTTTTGCATGTTTGGCGGCAAAAATCCCTTTGCGGTGTACAGTGCGATCTTTAGAACCGCATTTGGAAGCTGGAATGCTTTTCAAGGAACCCTGTTGCGGGCTTCTCCATTGATGCTCACTGCACTGTGTACTGCCCTACCCGCACGCTTAGGGCTAATGGTGATTGGGAATGAAGGAGCTTTGGTTTTGGGTGGATTGGGGGCAGCGGCAGCGGGGCTAATTTTGTCCCATGGCAGTATCACGCCTAATCCAACTCAACTGCAAGCTACTCTGGGCTTGGCTCCGATTGTGGTGCAGATTGGCATGGCGCTTGCTGGGATTGTTGCTGGAGGCATCTGGATTGCGATCGTCGGCGCATTACGTCATTACCGGGCGGTGAATGAAACGATTAGCAGTTTGCTGATGAATTATATTGCGATCGCTCTCCTCAACCATCTAGTGGAAGGTCCCTGGAAAGATCCTTCTTCTTTGAATAAGCCTTCAAGTTTCCCAATTCCAGAACTGTATCGGCTGGGAAATATTGGCTCGACTCGCATCCACTATGGGCTGATTTATGGATTAGTAGCCTGTGCGATCGCCTATTTTTTGATTCAGCACACCACCTTTGGATTTGCCGCTCGCACGGCTGGCGGTAATGTTAAAGCGGCTCGAATTGCTGGATTGCCTGTGGGTCAACTGACGATCATTATCTGCTTCTTGGCTGGTTCCTGTGCGGGGCTAGCTGGCATGGTTGAGGTGGCAGCCGTTCAAGGACAGGCAAATGCCTCGATCGTCGCTGGCTATGGCTATGCGGGCATACTGGTTGCGTTTATCGCTCGATATAATGCCTTGGCAGCCGCAGTAGTAGCAATTCTACTGGGGGGAATCATCAACAGCGGCGGCGCACTCCAGCGATCATTTGGGATGCCCGATGCCACGGTTCTCGTGTTTCAAGGGTTGGTCTTCTTGGTCGTTTTGTACAGTGAATCGCTGTATGGGCGCTTCAAAATCTTTAAGGAACCAGAGACTCCCCTGCCTCCGCCTCCTGTGCCATCAGCGGCGTTTCCTGTCTAGCGTTTTAGTGATTAGCGCATCGCGTTTATTGTTTCAAGCAGTTTGATTTGGAGACACTCATTCAATGGCAGCAGAAGCACTCGGTTGGTGGGGGGTTCCATTGGGCATCTTGGCAGGCACCCTGCGAGGCAGCGCGCCCTTCCTGTTTGTGAGTTTGGGGGAATGCCTGACTGAGAAAAGCGGCAAGATTAACCTCGGTCTAGAAGGAACTCTGCTCACCGGTGCCATGAGCGCCTATGCTATTTCTTATCTGGCATCCGATAAATGGGGCATTCCAACGACTATTTCCCCTTGGCTGGGTGTGCTAGTGGCGGGTTGCGCTGGCATGATTTTGGGCTTTATCCATGCCTGGTTGTCTCAGCAGCCTAAGGTGAACGATATTGCAGTTGGCATTGCCATGATTATTTTTGGCAGCGGCATTGCCTTTTTCTTTGGCAAAGCGTTTATTCAACCGAAAGCACCGCAGTTGCCGACGATCGATTTGGGTAATTGGAGTACGATGCCAGCGCTTCAGTCTGCTCTCAAAATTAGCCCCCTATTTATCTTTGGGGTTTTACTTGCGCCTTTAATGGCATGGTTCTTTAACTCGACCCGGTGGGGTTTATTTGTGCGGGCAGTGGGCGACAGTCCCGATGCAGCTTTGGCAATGGGAGTTTCTATCAAGCGGGTGCGAATGCTGTGCATCATTGCAGGCAGCTTTTTGGCAGGAATCGGGGGAGCCTGTTTGTCCCTTTACTATCCAGGGCTATGGTCAGAGAGTATTTCTAGCGGTCAGGGTTTAATGGCAGTGGCACTCGTCATTTTTGCCCGATGGAACCCGATTCAATGTCTCTGGGCATCATTATTCTTTGGGGGGGCGCAAGCGATCGGTCCAGCCCTGCAATCGGTTGGAGTCGATCAAGGGCGTTATTTGTTTAATGCCATGCCCTATATTTTGACCCTGCTGATTATGATTATCACCTGTTCGCCTAAAAAGACTCTATCAGGCGCTCCAGGCGCGTTGGGCACAATTAACGGCTAAGAGGCATTCATAAAACGCTTCCTACAGGCATTGCGATCGCCCAAGTTGAACTCTAGAGATGTACGAAAAGCAATCGGAGATTTAAGATGGCAGAAGTTGCGAACCCAATTGATCAAACCCCAGTTGATCAAGTTGATCAGGCTATACCTCCCACTGTGATTCATGCCGCCGCCCCTCCAGATTTAGAAGTGGTCAATATGACCAAACGATTTGGCAGTCTCGTTGCTTTGGATAATGTGTCCCTGCATCTTAAACCTGCCACGTTTCATGCCCTGCTCGGCGAGAATGGCGCGGGAAAAAGCACCCTGGTGAAATGCATCATGGGCTTTTATCGTCCGACTTCTGGCGATGTGCTAATTGATCAACATTCCCGCGAAATTGACAGTCCTCGCGATGCTCAACGGTATAGCATTGGCATGGTCTATCAGCATTTCACCTCTGTCCCTGCCATGACGGTCGCCGAAAATTTGGTCTTGTCGCGGCTTGAAAGTCCTAGCGTGATCAATTGGAAACAGGAGATGGAGCATCTCACTGCTTTTATGGAAAATTCGCCGTTTAAAGTTCCTTTAGAGATCCCGGTGGGGCAATTAGCAGCAGGGCAAAAGCAAAAATTAGAGATTCTGAAACAGCTTTATCTAAAAAGCAGAATTTTGATTTTGGATGAGCCAACCTCTGTATTAACCCCCAGCGAAGCGGATGAAGTGTTGGGGTTGATTCGAGAACAGGTCACCGATCGCAAGTTGAGTGTGCTGATTATTAGCCACAAGTTCCGGGAAGTAACGGCATTCTGCGATGAAATTACGGTGCTGCGAAAAGGGAAATTTGCAGGCACGGGCTTGGTCAAAGATCTGGCTGTCTCGGATATGGCTGAGATGATGATGGGTGAAAAGCGTGAGCCGACTCCTGTTAACAAAACGGCTCAGGGTGAAAGGTTGCCTGTTTTGCAAGTGCAGGAAATGCGCGCTAACAAAGATAATGGCGTGGAAGCGGTTCAGGGGTTGAGCTTGACGGTGAATGGCGGTGAAATTGTGGGGATTGCTGGAATTTCGGGCAACGGGCAGCGGGAATTTGTGGAGGTGTTGGCGGGGCAGCGCCCTGCAACCGGAGGACAAATTTTAGTGAAGGGTGAAGCGTATGGGATGACGCGCTCTGAAATGTATAAACACCGGGTGTTTCTGTTGCCAGAAGAACCGCTGAAAAATGCCTGTGTTGCTCATATGAGTGTGGCGGAAAATTTGGCGTTACGCACGTTTGATCGCGCTCCGCAAGCAATGGGCATTTTGGTTCTGTTCAAAGCAATTCGAGAAATGGCAACGGACTTAATTACCTCATTCAAAATTAAAACGCCTTCTCCTGAAACGCCCGTGGGAAATTTATCGGGTGGCAACGTGCAGCGAACGGTTCTAGCGCGGGAGCTATCCGCCGATCATATTAATTTGCTGATTGCGGCAAACCCCTGTTTTGGGTTGGATTTCGCCATGGTAGACACGATCCATACGCAAATTTTGGCAGCCCGAAATCGCGGTGTGGCGGTGCTATTGGTCAGTGAAGATCTGGATGAACTGCTGAAATTGAGCGATCGCATCTTGGTGATTAGCGAAGGAAACTTTACCTACGATAGCCCGATTGAGCAGGCAGACTTTCAGGCGATCGGTCAAGCAATGGCGGGACATTAGGTTAGTTTTGAATGTTGAGTTTTGAGTTTTGAGTTTAGTCTCAAGCAATTGCTCAGGTACAAAACTGAATCTTCTAATTGAGAATTCAAAACTTAAAATTGAGAATTTGACTCTATGACTTCGATCTCCGCCCTTCCCTACGACTACGAGCTACCCGAATCAGGCAACGTGGCACTGATTGTGATTGATATGCAGCGCGATTTCCTGGAGCCAGGAGGCTTTGGCGATGCGTTGGGCAATGATGTTAGCCTGCTACAGGCGATCGTGCCCACCCTCAAATCGCTGATCGAAGGGTTTCGCTCAATGGGATTGCCCGTCATCCACACGATCGAGTGCCATCAGCCCGATCTATCCGACTGTCCTCCTGCCAAACTTAAGCGTGGCAAGGGAGATCTGACGATTGGCAGTGAAGGCGGCATGGGGCGAATTTTGGTAAAGGGCGAACCGGGCAATGGGATTATTGCCGACCTTGCACCTTTGCCAGGAGAAGTTGTAATTCATAAGCCGGGTAAGGGTGCATTTTATGCTACGTATCTTGACTCGATTCTGAAAGAGCAAGGAATCACTCACTTGTTGATCACCGGAGTGACTACGGAAGTATGTGTGCAAACCACCATGCGAGAAGCTAACGATCGCGGCTACGAATGCCTCATGGTGGAAGACTGCACCGAAAGTTATTTTCCCGAATTTAAGCAAGCGACTCTTGAAATGGTGAGAGCGCAAGGCGGCATTGTCGGTTGGACTGCGATCGCGGCGGACGTACTCCAAGGCTTGGAACAATGGCAACCCGCCAAAGCTTTGGTTTAGTATTTGGTTTAGTACGTTTCGGCTTTGCTAACACACTAACGCGATCGCTGATTCTCATTCGTTCTTTGTCATTCGTCATTCGCCATTCTCATAAACCCTTTTCCGGTATAACTCCAAGCGATGCCATCGGGGTCAAGTGCTTGGCTCCACTCACCAAAGTTTGTTCGCTCTTTGTAGCGGCTGATTGTACTACTGCTCACTCCCAAGCGATAGGCGAGTTGCCTACCAGAAAGGGATTGAGTCTCCGCTTCATCCATCCATTCCAGGTAAGCATCCCAAAAAACCAGCAAAAGCGCCATCGCTACCATGGCAACGATTTCGGGTCGCTGTAAAACAGCTTGCAAAGTACTCTGATCTTCCTGTGCTGTGCTGCCCATTTGGGTTTTTAGCTCAGTCAATGATCGGGTTGCCAATACGTTTGAGCCTTCAATGGACAGACTAGATTGAGCGATCGCTGAATCTGGCAGAGTGTTTATCAAAGAAAAAGCAGAAGCCTCTTGACTAGGCATTTCGAGCGTCTGCGCCCACAAAATAGCGCGATCGCCCTGATGACGAGCCTTAATTTCAACCGTTGAAATTTCCTCCATTGCTAATTCGTTAATCACTTCATAGACTAAGCGCACTGTAGCCTCCTGCTCAACGCTGGAAGCCGTTTCAATGAACACGGATAGGTAATCACCTAAACGGATGACGCTAGCGGTAGCGTCGTACTGCTGAGACAGGGTGTAACTGAGGAGAGCGGAGATCGCGGCAGGATCACCTTGCTTTGCCAGTTCCAACGGGTTTGCAGAATCCATAATCAGTCACGTGTAAACTGTGGAGATGGGCATTACCGGGAATTATAGGAGGGTTATCAGTCCATGGATAGTCAAATGGATAGTGAAACACTAGCTCGTTACATTGAAGCGACCGATGGCATCTCTAAACCGTGGCTACTCGCCCAACTACGCCTCAAAAAACTCCAAGAAAACCGAGAGGATTTATCGACGGAAGACTACGAAACTGCACTGAAGGATATTCATGCAGACCTGATGAATTTGGGAGAATGGTGGATTGGGCAAGAAGATGAGGTGTTTGGTTAATCATGCCTAGACGCAAAATTTCGACAGCGACTGAGCCAGATTTGAGCGATCCACAATATTATTTCAGTCGTGAACTCAGTTGGCTAGAGTTTAATAACCGCGTACTAAATGAAGCCTTTGATCCACGCACTCCATTGTTAGAACGGCTGAAGTTCTTGGCGATTTTTAGCTCTAACCTAGATGAATATTTTATGGTGCGAGTCGCGGCTCTGAAGCAACAAGTCGAGGCGCAAGTTACTAAGCGATCGCCCGACGGACGGACTGCCCAAGAACAACTTGCCCTGATTCGGCAGCGCTTATATCCAATGGCATCTCAAGCGCATCTCCATTTTGATCAGGCACTCCGCCCTCCCCTTTCTTCCCACGGCGTTTACCTGCTCGATTACATCGATCTCAACCAAGAGCAGCGCACCTACTTTCAGCATTACTTTGATGAGCAAATCTTTCCAGTCCTCACGCCGCTAGCGATCGACCCTAGCCATCCGTTTCCCTATATTTCCAATCTCAGCCTCAATCTTGCTGTTGTCATGAAAGATGGGGAAAACGGTAAAGAATTGTTTGCACGGGTCAAAGTGCCCAAAAGCCTGCCTCGATTTCTGCCGCTGCCCGAAACCCTACGCCATCAGCAAAAAGAGGTTACTGCGATTTGGACGGGCGTACCTTTGGAGCAAGTAATCGCCCATAATTTGGCGGCGCTGTTTCCAGGAATGGATATTCAGGAATATCACCCTTTTCGGGTCACTCGTGATAGCGATCTGATGTTGGCAGAAGATGAGGCAGATGATCTACTGTTGGCGATCGAGCAAGAATTGCACAAGCGGCGGCTGGGCGGTTCTATCGTCCGATTAGAAATCCATACTTCCATGCCTGAAATGTTGCGAACCATGCTGATGGAAGAGATGGATTTAACCCCCGCAGATGTTTATGAAGCAAGCGGGATTCTCTGTCTGCGAGATTTGATGACATTTTTAGAAATTCCACTGCCCGATCTAAAAGATCCACCCTGCCATTCTGCCGTGCCCCAACCCTTGCGCGACCTTGGCAAAAACAAGTTAGATGGAGCCGAGCCAGAAGATAATCTGTTTGCCATGATTCGTAAGCAAGATCTGATGGTGCATCATCCCTATCATTCCTTTTCGCGCACCGTCCAACGATTTATTACTGAAGCTGCCGAAGATCCAGATGTGCTGGCAATTAAAATGACCTTGTACCGCACCTCTGGGGATTCGCCGATTGTGGAGGCGTTAATCACGGCAGCGGAAAACGGCAAGCAAGTGGCGGCATTGGTGGAAATCAAAGCCCGATTTGATGAGGAAAATAATATTAATTGGGCGCGTAAGCTAGAAAGCGCCGGGGTTCATGTGATTTATGGGTTGGCAGGACTCAAAACCCATACCAAGGTGGTGCTGGTCGTCCGGCGAGAGGAGGGACGCATTCGCCGCTATGTTCATGTGGGCACCGGAAATTACAACCCCAAAACCTCGCGCATCTACACAGATATGGGGCTATTAAGCTGTCGTGAGGAACTGGGGGCTGATTTAAGCAATTTATTTAACTACTTGACGGGCTATTCCCGCCATCACACTTACCAAAAATTGCTGGTGGCACCGTCAGGATTACGCAAGCGGATGACGGAATTGATTCACCGAGAAGCCGCGATCGCCCGTCAAGGTCATCATGCCCGCATCGTTGCCAAGATGAATGCGCTGGTTGATCCACAAATTATCGTTGCGTTATATCAAGCATCTCAAGCGGGAGTGCAAATTGATTTGATTGTGCGGGGGATGTGTTGCTTGCGTCCTGGAGTGCCAGGAGTGAGTGAAAATATTCGCGTGATCAGCATTGTGGGGCGTTTTTTAGAACACTCACGCATCTTTTATTTTCATAATCAAGGGCAGGAAGAGATCTTTATTGGCAGTGCAGATTGGATGACTCGCAACCTGGATCGCCGGGTGGAAGCCGTTGTGCCGATTGAAGACCCCGCGATCGCCAAAGACCTACAAGAGATTTTGGGCATCATGCTAGCAGACAATCGCCAAGCATGGGATTTGCACCCCGACGGACGATATATTCAGCGTCGCCCCGGCAAAGATAGCCCCGAACAAAACGCTCAAAAAAATTTGATGGAAATTACGTAATCATTTTCGCCATCCTCGTGTAGGATAAAGCCTTAGTTTGGATTGATAAAAAGAGTGACGTTAAATCAGTTGCTCAAAAGTGGATTTGAATCTTTTTTACAAGTATTCTTCTACTTCACAATTCTCACTATTTCGCCGCTCAAAACTTTTGATGAGTTAGTTTTTATATCGACTCATTCATCGCTGCTCAAAATCCTGTTTAAGGAAACGAGCAGTTTTTGCGAAACATCTTGAATGCCCCAATATTTAATACAAAAATTAAGACTTTTTTTGGAAGAAAGGGGTGCATTTGCCAAGATTTTTGGTAGAGTTGGAGGCAATTTTACGCAACTTTTTCCTAAAGCTTATGTGAGTGTGTATGAGTGCCGAATCGCCTTCTAAAATTAGCCAAGTTGATGCTGAAGTAAGTTCTCTTGAGCAAGAATTTGATGTCGATCTCTCTGTTGAAATTGATATTGACTTGGATGAACTGAACAGTTTAGAGAAATTTGAAACGGTTGAATTTGCTCCGAGTAAACCCCCCGTTAAAATTAGTAAAGCAGAGCGTTTAGGGCTGACAGATGATTCAGTGGGGCTATTTCTACGTGAGATGGCGCGCTATCCGTTGCTAACTCAAACTCAAGAAATTGAGTTGGCGCGGGAGATTGCCAAAGGCGGTTCTCAAGCAGAACGCGCTAAACGCAAATTGGTTCGTTCAAACCTACGATTAGTTGTTTCGATCGCCAAGAAATACCTGAACCGTGGTGTTCCTTTTTTGGATTTAATTCAAGAAGGTGCCATGGGTTTAATGCGGGCGGCTGAAAAGTTTGACTATGAGCGGGGCTATAAGTTTTCAACTTATGCGTATTGGTGGATTCGCCAGGGAATTACTCGCGCGATCGCCTCCCAATCTCGAACGGTTCGTTTACCTGTTCATATGGTCGAAAAGCTGAACCAAGTTCGTAAAGCTCGTCAATTGCTTTCTCAAAAGTATGGACGCAAGCCAACAAAGCAAGAAATTGCTGAAGAGTTAGGCATTGATGAAGATAAGTTAGATCATGTTTTAGATGTGAGTCAGGGTACTCTTTCTCTTCATGCCTGGGTGGGCAGAGAAGAAGATACCGAATTGATGCAATTGATCGAAGATTCGGATAATGTTGCACCCAATGATTGTTTAGATCACAAACTGCTGTGCGATCGCCTCGATTCTGTTTTAGAACATTTGAGCGAACGTGAACAAGAAATTATCAGATTGCGGTTTGGTTTAACCGATGGACAACATTACACCCTTTCTGAAATTGGTGAGCGATATCAACTTTCAAGAGAGCGAGTTCGCCAGATCCAAGCAAAAGCCATGCGGAAGCTGCGTCACCCTAGACGGCAGGCGCTTTTGAAGGATTGGATGCGTTAAGCAGAAAGACACTCACATCGCAAGCTTCTGAGCGATCAGGAGATAGAAGCTAAGAGCCAGGACGTAGGCAATTTGCTCCTGGCTTTTTTATGTTGATCTAAGATGTCGATATCGCAATCTTACGGGCTTCCATGGATAACGAGTTTGATAAATAGATTCACTGTGCCTGATCTCGAAGGCTTGTCTTAGAGCGGGGGTACAGGTCAGTAATGCGATCGCGCTGCCGACAATTATCTAGCTTTTCATAGGTAAACTCCTATGTCTGATCACTTTTGGGTTGCTTTGCGATAGGTTTTTCCTCTGACTTTGTTTTTTGATTGCTGTCTGCTAAATCATTCCACTCGCTGCCTGCTTCGGCTACCCGCAACTCAGCCGCGATCGGCACGGCATACGGGGTTGGCACGAGTTCTAACTGACGTTGAGCCGCTGCGGGGTAAGCCTCCGTTTTAGCAGCTTGGGCGGCAGTTTGCCCATGGCGACGACGAGACACATTTTCCTCGCTGGTATCTTCTGCCACTACTTCGTACAGTAGCGCTAACTTGTTGGGATCATTTCCTTTCCGCAGCACCCGTCCTAGCCGCTGGATATGTTCACGGGTGGAGCCTGTGCCCGACAAAACGATCGCGATGCTAGCATCGGGCACGTCTACTCCTTCGTTGAGTACGCGAGAGGCAACTAAGCAGCGATAATCGCCCTGTTTGAACCGAGTTAGAATTTCGTGACGCTCTTTCACGCCGGTTTGGTGGGTAATGGCGGGAATCAAAAATTCTTGGGAAATTCGATAAACGGTGGCGTTGTCGTCGGTGAAAATTAAGGTGCGTTGTGGATAATGAGTAGCGAGGAGATCGGCGAGGACGCGGAGTTTGCCATCGGTGCCGAAGGCGATCGCCTTTGCCTCACGGTGTGCCAGCATTGCTTTCCGTCCGGGTTTCGAGCGGGCGCTTGCTTGCACAAATCGCTGCCATCCCTGGGTACTGCTGAGGTAAATATTGGCTTCTTGTAAAAAAGCGTTGCGGGTCTGCATCAGGCGATCATACCGTTCCCGTTCTTGCCGGGATAGATGCACCTTAATCTGAACGGCTTTATGTTTTGCAAGTGCGGTGCCCGAAAGTTCTTCGGCAGTGCGACGATAGAGTTCTGCACCAATCAGGGTTTGCAAATCAGCGTGTTTGCCGTCGGTGCGCTCTGGGGTAGCAGTTAAGCCAAGGCGATAGGGCGCGATCGCATATTCAGCAATAACGCGGTTAAAGTCACTGGGTAAATGATGGCACTCATCAAACACCAATAGTGCATACTGATTGCCTAACGTTTCGGCGTTAATGGCGGCGCTGTCATACGTGGAGACTAAAATGGGGGTGCGATCGCGCGAACCGCCACCCAACAATCCAATGTTGGCATCGGGAAAGGCGGCAACCAAGTGAGCGTACCACTGGTGCATTAAATCTAGGGTTGGCACTAAAATCAACGTGCTGCGCTGAGTTGCTTGCATTGCCAGTTGCGCCAGGTAAGTTTTTCCGGCAGCAGTGGGCAACACGACCACGCCCATTCGTCCCGCTTGCTTCCATGCGTCTAGCGCTTCTTGCTGATGTGGATAAGGCTCCATTTCCAAACTGGGCACCAGTTCCACTTCTTGAAAGCCTTTAGCATTGTCGATTAGATCAATATCTGCGGCGCGTAGACCCAAGACTAAGCTGCGATATTGGCTTGCCGGAACCCGAAAGCGCTCGATGCGATCGTCCCAAGTGGCATACTCTAGCCATTCCTTGCCCTGTGGTGGCGGATGCAAAATCAGGGTGCCGCGATCGTAGGATAAGGTCGGTTTCCGCGCCAATGATTATCCTCTATAAATTAGGATCAATACCCAGCGATCGCAACTGGTCTGTCAATTGTGCTGCCCTGGCTTCTGCTGCCTCTGCACGTTGAGATTCTGCCTCTGCACGTTGGCGTTCTTGGGTTGCCCGTTCTGCGCCTGTGGGAATCACCGCTCCCGTTGCATCATGCCAGCGGAGCCAGCGATTCCCAGGGGGATCGTTGCACGAACCGCGCTTGCCCTCAAAGACTCCATCCCACACTATTAGCCCTAACCCTATTTCTTCAAACCATGATTCAGTCAAGGCTTGATAGCGATTTGCTCGATTTTCAAACAGATATAGGTCAGGGCTGCCCAGTTGATGCAAGGGATCAAACACGGCATAGTAGCCGACTCCCATACGGGCATACTCTTGCAATTTTCGACCTAATTCGTTTCCTTCCCGGTTGGAAACAAGTTCAATCACAATATCGGGTGGTTTGCCAAATTCCCAAACGAAATACGTACGATTTTTCTTTTGAGTCCAATCTTGCGCCACTTCCACATCCAGGCTGACGAAAATATCAGGTACTAGAGGGGGCTGTTTGATGGCATAAAACACTCCCACATTCGCAGCGGCTAAAAAAAGGCGATTCTGCAAAGCAGATCCCTCACGGGAATCGCCCAACACACCCTCATTGCTATACAGTGCCTCGGTAAGTAAGCGCTGCTGTTTCTCAGAAATTAAATTGTCAACAGGGATATCGTCCTCAATCACCAAATCGTCAATATCTGGTGAGAGACCAAGTTCATCGGCTGAGAGATCAGCTTCGGTTTTTAAGCCTTGGGACATCGGTACTGGTTCCCGTCACTCTAACGCTATAGTAACGGGTTTCAGCGTATTTAGCACAGGACAATTCTTGGCAGCTTAGAACTGGCAGATTAGGACTGGCAGATTAGAAATTGAAATCTTCAATCGGCAGTTCTGGAAAGTCGGGAGGAATGACTTCGCAATCGAGACTAATCTTCTGGCTTTCGCGCTGGGTTTGCACTTCCACCGCGATCGCTTCTAAACGAATTGCCAAAGTGCCAAAGGGAACGGTCAGTTGAGTGACGGCTTCCAGTTCATCGTGCCCGTTGGGGAAGAAATCTACCATCCAGCGAGGACCATCCAAGAGCGATCGCGTTTGGCGATCATTTACCCACAGCTTGATATAGATCTTGGGCAAAAGATTGGGCAGTTTTAGCCGCACATTCATCGGTCTGCCTGCCACAATTTCATCGGTCAAAATCTCAATCATTGGCACTGGAATCGCTTCATCTTCCGACATTACCAACGGGTTCACAAAGGGTAGCTCCAATGCTTCGCCCCGCTTCGCACGAGAGAGCGATCGCCGCATCCACTCTTGCCACATTGGATCATCATCTACAACGACTTCATGAGTAACCCACTCTTCGGTTGGAGATTGAGGCAGTATTTCTTCAGTCTCGGCTTGTGTTACAGCAGCGATTTCGGGCGCAACACTTTCCTTTAAAGCGATTAACAGTTCTTCATCGGCTGCCAACATGGTGAGTCGATCTAGAAAGCGATCTTGTAATCGCAATGCCTGAAACGCAGACTTGATCGGCGATGGTCGCTCTTCACGGGGCGGGGCTACTAAGGCGGCATCCGTAGACACTTGTTCTATTAAAGCCAGAATTTCAGAATCAACCTGTTCATCTCGCTGTTTTTCAGTCAGTTCACTAGCCGCGATCGCTTCTGTAGCCAGCATTTCAACTTCTTCCACACGCTGCTCTTCGCCTGCTGCACTCTCATCTGGGTTACTCAACTTCTCGCCGATCGCTGCTGGGGCGATCGGCTCTTGAACGGCTGTAGCACTGGCAGTTGTTCGAGTGGTGACAATAAACGTAGGCAAGTCGAGCGGACGTTTATTGTCGGTGGAGTTTGTTTGAGGTTGACTCAATTGAGGAGGTAGCCCTGATCCTCTGGATTTTGCAGGGTTGGCAGAGATGATTGGGGTCTTTTCTTGCAGGGAATCAAGGTTTTGATCAACCACCAAGGTTGTTGAGGTCAAGTCTAAAAATGAGAGATCCAGAACAGGCTTGGTTTTAGAGCGATGTAGCCGTTCGCTAAACTCAACTGCTAAATCAGACAAATCACTGTCTTCTGGCTCTTGATCTAGCGCTTTTCTCACCCGCTGAAATTCTGCCATTAGTTCGTCGGGGTTGACGGTCACTGTCACCGTCGCAGTTTGTAGAGCAACGAGTTCAACTCCCTTTGCAGTGGCTCCCCATACTTCTACTTCCCCAATCAAAAGATGGGTTGTTGAATTGGGGGGTAGCTCTACTGTGAAATTGAAAGAGTGGGGCAGCGACTCATTGGAAAAAGCCTGACGATCGCTAATCACGATGTCTGATGTTTGGGGATTGCGAAAAGTCAGCCGCAGTTCTTGCGCGATCCATTGAGTTGAGGGCGCGATCGCTACATCTACATCAATAGATTCATCTACATCTACATCCACATCTACAGATTTATCAGTCTGCTCATTGAATTGATTCAGATTATCATCTATTAGTAAGGCGATCTCTGGCGCTTTCCAGCTATCCTGTAGCGCCAAACGACCCGCCACAGTCACACTTTTCCCGACGCTGGCTTGGAGGGATTCTTGCTCCAAAATAATCTGTACCGCTCTAGCATCCACTTCAGAAAAAGTCGTTGGCTGCTGTAGTTTCAAATTCTGCTCAACTTCCATCTCCTCCAGCAGAGGTTCACTGATAGCGGAGGTTGGCTCAAAATGAGTGGCACTTGAAACAGCCCCAAACTCTCGAAACACTTCCTCAATCAATTGATGGGAAAGTTGCTCGGTCATGGTCACTAACCGATCCATGGATAGCCCCAACGCATGAGCAATTTCCACATTTAAGGCGGCGATTTCTGGCGTAGTGGCAACCGCTGAAGTCAATAACTCGCTGTTCTCAGTTTCAGGCTGCTCAATTTTGGGCTGTTCAACTTCGCCTTTAACCCCAGGAGATCGCAGTTCTGGCGCTGAAGTAAAGTCACTTTGTTCACTGACCGTATCGTCTGAATCGTCTCCATACCAGTCTTCATCCGGTTCGGCAACGGTCGCAAACACCTGTAAACGAACCGAATGATGCAGCGTGTCGCCCATTAAATCGGATAGGGGGTCAGGAGAAAAACAGGAAAATTCCCAAATACCAGGATTGAAGTAGGTATAGGGCACCACAACAATTAGTCCATTAGCATTGGTGCGACTAGAGCGCTTTTGGAATCGACGTTTGGGCGGATCTTCAGCGATCGCTAAGTGGCAGATACGAATTTGCACTTCTGTATCTGATTGAGCAAATCGCGCCACAATCCGATAGCGCCCTTCTAAAATTTCAACATCGGGAGAGTCCAGCGGCAGCCAGGAGCGATCGCCATCTTTTTGTACGAGAAACTTCCACTCTTCCATATCTACCTCTACGGACTGCGCCGCTGGATTAACGACTCAAAAACTACATCTAGCGTTCTATGAATGAAAAGTACCGCCATTGAACGCCTAGCATACTAGATGTGGTTAAAAAGTAGATATTTTTTACAAAAATTTATAGATGGTGCATTTTAGCTTGACCAGTGTAGGTCAGCGATCGCGATCTGGCGAACATCAAAACATCTTGTTACATTTCAGCGATTTGGGCTGAGACGACGATAACAGCGTCATAAACTCTGTTGCGTCTACTAGCTTGCATTTAAGAACTGCTGAATACGGGCGATCGCCGTTTCTAAAACCAATGACTCATGCACCAACGCCAGCCGCACATAGCCTTCACCTGATTTTCCGAAACCTGCACCGGGCGAGACGGCAACCCCAGTCGCTTCAACTAGTTGGGTTGCAAAACGAATGGAGTCATGCGCCCAAGGTTCAGGAAGTTTTGCCCAAAGATATAGAGTGGCGGCAGGGGTGGGCACGTTCCAACCAATCTGATGTAGGGCAGCGACAGCCGCATCTCGGCGCTGGCGAAAGGTTTCAATGACGGTTTGAATCGGAGCTTGGGAGCCAGTCAAAGCGGCGATCGCCCCGTTCAAAATGCCGCGATATTGGTTAAAGTCGATCGCTGCTTTCACCTGCCGCAACCCTCGAATCAAGTCTGCATTGCCGATCGCGTATCCGACTCGAAAACCGCCCATGTTGTATGACTTAGACAGGGTAAAAAATTCAATGGAAACGGTTTTGTTGGGGTCGGCTTGCAGGATGGAGGGGGCGAGTGACGAGGGACTATTTGAGTTGTCCGTAAAGACCAGATCGACGTAGGGAAAATCGTGGATGAGGACGAGATTGTGCTGCTGGCAGAAAGCAACGGCTGTTTGAAAAAAATCTAGGGGGGCGATCGCGGTGGTGGGATTATGAGGATAGCTCAACACCATCATTTTTGCTTGCGCTAAGACAGTCGCCGGAACGTCTTCCAGGGCAGGTAAAAAGTGATTCTCTGCCAGCAGCGGCATCGGATAAACTTGTCCACTAGCGAGGTAAACGCCGCCTGCATGGGAAGGATAGCCTGGATCTTGTAGGAGCGCAAAGTCGCCAGGGTTGAGAATTGCTAGGGGTAAATGGGCAGTGCCTTCCTGGGAGCCAATCAGTTGCAGCACTTCAGTTTCAGGATCAACAGGGATGCCAAACTTTTGGGTATACCATTGGGCAGCGGCATGGCGAAAAGCTTGGGTGCCCGAAAACAGCAGATAGCCGTGAGTGCTAGGGTCGGGCAGGGAATCGGCGATCGCCCTCAGCACAGGCTCAGGAGTGGGCAGATCCGATGAGCCGAGGGACAAATCGATCAGTTCCCGCCCTGCGACTCGCGCTTTCGCTTTTGCCTGATCCATATCGGCAAATACATTGAGTTGGAGTGGCGCTAACCGCTGGGCAAACTGCATGATTAGGGTTTATTAGGATTCTATACAGGTCGGAATTCAGGATGAAGCTGGCATGTTGTCAGTCAAAAATGCTTCTACCTGCTTTTTGGGAATCGCTCCCTCAACGGCTGCAACGACTTCACCTGCCTGGAATAAACGAAAAGCAGGAACTCCGTCTACTTTATAGGCTTTAACAGATGCTGGATTGGGATCAACTTCCATTTTGATCACCTTCAGACGATCGCCATAATCTGCGGCGATCGCTTCCATCATCGGAGCCATCAGCCGACAAGGACCACACCAAGCTGCCCAAAAATAAACCAAGACGGGCTGTTTGGCTTGCAGCACTTCCCCCGAAAATTCAGCATCCGTAATTATCGTGACGCTACTCATAACCCTATGCCCAAATAACATTAAAAACAAAGCCCTTGTATTTTGACTTGTTTTGAACCTCAAAGGCAAACACAGTCAACATAGAAGACTGGAAAAGAAATCTATCGACAATCTGGCGCAAAGAATCCATAGTGCCTTAAACGACTGAATTTGATATAGAAGTAGTTGGGTGGATCGCCCCAATCACAAGCTCATGAATCGTAGGTTTAGCGATCGCAAAAATTAGTACGCTCTGCTGAAACTCTCCTCAAGTAGCGCCTTGAGCAATCGGAATCTCAATCCGAAATTCTGCCCCTTGTCCAAGTGTAGACACACAGTTCAGTGAGCCACCATGTTTTTCAGTCACAATCTGATAGCTAATTGAAAGCCCCATCCCTGTTCCTTTGCCCACTTCTTTAGTCGTGAAGAATGGATCAAACAATCGCTGTTGAACGCTATCAGGAATTCCAGTGCCATTATCGCTAATGGAAATAACTATACAGTCAGAGGAGATCCTCTCGGTGTGGATGGTAATACAAGGTGAGGTAGAAGAGTATTGAGTTTCACTATTGAGGTCAGAACTTTTTGATATAGAGTTTGAAAGTGAAAATTGAGAACTCTCTTCTAATGCATCGATCGCGTTGCTGAGGATATTCATGAACACCTGATTTAACTGTCCGGCGTAACACTCCACTAGGGGCAAATCACCGTAGTTTTTAATAATTGCGACCGCAGAGCGTCCTTGCGTTCCCTTCAGGCGACTTTGCAAAATCATCAACGTGCTATCAATGCCCTCGTGGATATCGACTGCTTTCACTTCTGCTTCATCCATCCGAGAAAAGGTTCGCAATGAAGCGACAATGGCTTGAATCCGCTCTGATCCCACTTTCATAGAATTGAGCAACTTGGGCAAATCCTCTAGCAAAAAATCTAGCTCAATTGTCTTAATCTTGGCTTGAATTGCAGCAGTGGGAGTTGAATATTCTTGTTGATATAACTCCAGTAGATCGAGCAATTCGCTCACATACTCATCGGCATAGGTCAGGTTGCCATAGATAAAGTTGACTGGATTATTGATTTCGTGGGCAACACCGGCAACCAGTTGCCCCAAGCTCGACATTTTCTCGCTTTGCACTAGTTGAGATTGGGTACGCTGTAGTTCCTTTAAAGTGTCGGTTAGTTCTTGTGCCTGTTGCCTCAAACAGGTTTCAGATGCTTGAAGTTGAAGTTCGGCTTGTTTGCGATCGCTAATATCAATCCCGATCCCCCAGCCAGCCCAACCCGGAACCGGAAACTGCCCTGATAGATTTGACCAAAGAATGGTCTTAATGGTGCTATCTTTACACCAAATATTCCATTCCCAATTACGAAAATTGTTACCCAACCGCGTCCAGGTTTGAATCATTTGTTCTCGATACACTGGGTCAACATAGAGCAATTCCATCGCATCAGGATTACCAATAATTTCATCAGCACTGTATCCGGTAACCCGCTCACACTCACTGTTCCAAGTAATAATACTGCCATTCTCATCAAAGGCATCCATCATCACGGGCATATTTTGCAAAATTCCTCTGAGAGTATCTTCGTTTTCTCGCAAGGCGGCTTCTGTTCTTTTTTGCTCAGTGATGTCAATGGATACTCCTAGCAATCCGGTAATGCGATCGCCATCCCAAATAGGAGCCAAGATCGTAGAGCAAAACCAGTCATCATCACCGCGCCGATGGCAATTTTCTTTACGCAGAATCTTACCAGACAAAACGCCACGATTTTCTTCTAGCCAACTATCAATCACCCCTAGGGGCAAGTCTAGATCTTGCGGTTGCTTGCCAATCAAATCGCCCCAATGTTCAAGCGCAGTGGGGTTTTGGATGATGTAGCGATGATTAACATCCATTGTCCATACCCCAATTGGTAAATTATCCATCAAAGCTCTAAGGCGGACTTCACTTTCTCTCAAAGCAGCAGTCCGTTCTTCTATCCGAGACTCTAACACTTCGTTCAAATCTTCTAAAGCGTATTCTGCGTGCTTACGAAGCGTAATATCTCGAATGGTTCCAACCAAAAATTGATGATGGTTTTGATCGGTAAAAGAAGATTTTTTAGTAGAAATGGTAAGAATTCTGCCATCTTTATCTGTGAAAGACTCTTCATTTTCATCGGTCTCACCGTTAGTAAAAACCCATTCATCTCTCTGCCAAAGTATATCGGCTTCTACATTTGAAAAAAAGTCGTAGTCAGATTTGTTGAGTAATTCGGCGCGATCGCAATCCAAAAATCGGCAAAACGAATCATTGACCAATACCCAGCGATGATCCCGATCTTTGACAAAAATGGGATCATCCACTCCATTTAAAACATGCTTCAAAAAATCCTTTGAATCTCTTAATTGAGCGTCGGCTTCTTGAGTAATGTGATCGGGTGTTGCCGAAATAGTTGCTTTCGAGTGCTGTGGTTTTAGTTCAGCTTGTTTCTGAGCAGTAATATCTTCAATAGCGCAGACGACCCCGATCGCGCTACCGTGATCATCGTGTAATGGCAATTTTTGAATGCTAATCCAATTCGGACGATCGCCAGCATCTGTTAGATCGACGATATGGTGTTCAGGCTGCTTAGTATCTAGAACAATGCGATCGCGATCGCTCAATAGCTGCGGTTGCATGTCGTCTGATAATTCCACCGCTGACTTACCTAAAACTTCGTCTGGATGAGTTAAACCCGCCGCCTCAGAAAAGGCTTGATTACATCCTAAAAATTGATCATTCTGATCTTTCCAATAAATGGCTTGGGGAAGCGCATTGATCACCCGGTTCAACCACATTAAAGTAACTGACTCTGACGCTGAACAGACGGCATCATCATCAAAACCCATCAACTTGGAAGATCGGTAATTGGGTAAGGAGTGCATAGGCTCATGTTTTCAGTGAGGAAAGTAGGTAGAAATGCGCGTAATTTTCCACTAGTATTCCCTAACATAAAAACAAGTTAACGATTGTTCAATTGATTCAATTTTGTTTTAACTTCCGTATGGAGAAAGCTTTCTGAAGCTAGAAAATTATGCTCTTTTATAATGTTCAGTAGATTCATATCTGCCTCTAACAAACAGGTATGTCCGCTATAAGGGAGGACAACCAATCGAGAATTTTGCAGATTTTGAATTAACCATTCTAGTTCAGTCAGCGAGGGTAAAAGACTATCCCGGACGCTACCTAACAGCAAAAATGGTTGAGTTAATTTTTGTAATTCTGCTGCAGAAACTTCAAACTGGCTTAGCAACGATATCCGCCATGCTGATGTCGATTTAGGCACAGATTTCATTGCCTCAAGCAGTGCTTGGCGATCGTCCCGGCTAATTCGCTCTAACCGCGACAGCAAAGGCAGCAACCCTACGGTAGACATTCGATAAATAGGCTCTGGCAGAATTCCTGCTATCTGGGCACCGAGTTTCATCCATAGCCGATGTTTGAAGGATGAAGCTGGATTAATCAATATCACGCGCTGAAATAGTTCGGGCGATCGCAATACCACTTTCATTGCTAAACAACCGCCAAACGATTCGCCACATAAGTACACGGTGCGATCAGGAGCTTTTTTTAATTCTTGCTGCACTAATGCCACCACTTGCTCACTGAGTCCTTCCCAAGTCGTTAAATCGGTGGGCGGAATTGCCAAGCAACGAACGTCAAAATAGGCTTCTAATCCCTCTGTCTGGGTTCTCAAAAGTTGCCCAGTGCCATCCATTCCGGGCAAAAATATAAACAGTGGATAGTTAGGTTGCAATAATCGGGGCGTTAAAAAACAAGGATCACTTTTGATCATGAGGTCAAATGGCGAAAGGCGAATTTAAACTTAAAACTCAAAACATCTCCTAGGTCAACGCTATGCGAACAGAACTCAAAACTCAAAACTCAAAACTCAAAACTCAAAACTCAAAACTCAAAACTCAAAACTCAAAACTCAAAACTC